>DATMSK010000087.1:0-3437 GCA_035565395.1 Methylophilus sp.
ATGTCCACTCAGGCGATACTGACTATGTCGACTCAATATATGTTGGAAACTTCTGCATAATCTGCACAAACAACGCACTTTCCAGCCAACCGTTTAACCAAGCATGCAATTGCGGATAAGCACTACCAGCGAACCACTCAGCATCCACCGCCGCAAACTGGCGGATAAACGGAAAAATCGCCACATCCGCTACACTGGCAGAATCACTCAACAAAAAACGATGTTGCTGCAAGACTGTTTCCAGCGCTTGCAAGAACTGCTCGCCTTGCTGGCGGTAAAACAATTGCTGTTGTTCCGGATAACGCTCTGGATATTTATAGCGGTCGAGGGCTTTTTTAAAATCACCATCATTGATACTAATGAAGTGATTAACGGCTTCACGGTCAGCATGTAACCAGCCTTGCGGATCATGCTGCGCTAATGCCCACTGCATAATATCCAGACTTTGCTCTAACACCGTGCCATCTGGCAGTTGCAAGACTGGCACCGTGCCTTTGGGGGAGATTTGCAATAAATGTGCAGGCTTGTCGCGCAATGACACTTCACGCACTTCAAGCTGAACTTGCGCTGCCCATAAGGCCATACGGGCACGCATGGCATATGGGCAACGGCGGTAGGAGTAAAGAATAGGCAATGCCATTAGAGCAGTGCTTTGCGGCAATCCTTGATGAGTTGTGGACCCTTATAAATCAGGCCACTGTAAAGCTGCACCAAACTTGCGCCTGCGGCCATTTTTTCTTTGGCATCTTCTCCATTCAAAATACCACCGACACCAATAATCGGCAGGCTTCCTTGCAGCGTCTCGGCCAGGGTCTGAATCACTCGCGTAGAACCTGCTTTGACAGGTGCGCCAGATAGTCCGCCCGCTTCTTCTGCATTGGGCAAACCGGCGACGGCGTCGCGTGCGAGGGTGGTATTCGTGGCAATGACGCCGTCCATGCGGTGCTGCATGAGCAACTCAGCAATTTCCTGTATTTGCTCGGTGGTTAAATCTGGAGCAATTTTGAGCACAACGGGCACATACTTGCCATGCACTTGCGACAGGATTTTTTGTTCGGATTTAAGCGTCGCCAGCAATTGGCCCAGCGCGTCTTTTTCCTGCAGCGCGCGCAGGTTTTTGGTGTTGGGGGAAGAGATATTTACCGTGATATAGCTGGCATGGCTGTACACTTTACGCATACAGGTCAGGTAATCTTCAGCAGCCCTGTCATTCGGCGTATCAAAATTTTTACCAATATTAATACCCAGAATGCCTTTAAACTTGCTGGCTTTGACGTTCTGTATCAGTTGATCCACACCTAGATTGTTAAAACCAAAGCGGTTAATAATGGCTTGCGCTTCTGGCAGGCGGAACAAACGCGGTTTGGGATTCCCAGGTTGTGGGCGTGGCGTGATGGTACCCACCTCAATAAAGCCAAAACCGAGCGCTGCCATGCCGTCAATCACAGCTGCATTTTTATCCAGCCCAGCGGCGAGGCCCACAGGGTTAGGGAATGTCAGCCCCATCACCTGCGTAGGCTGATCTGGCAAACGCGTGGCTGCCAGCTTAAGTAGCCCAAGCTTTTCTGCGCGTTTGATCGATTGCAAGGTGATATCGTGTGCTTGTTCTGCATCGAGTTGAAACAACAGAGGTTTAAGCAGCGGGTAGACATTCATACTTCAATTTCCTGAACAGGGTTTGCAACATCGCAGCATATTACAACGTTTGCTGCTTACATCACTTTTGAGTTACATCAAAAACCATATTGTTAATAGGGTTCAAAATAATCCTCAGATGGCTTGCAAGATTATCTGACAGGAGGAACCCAATATGAAAATTTTGATTGATTTGTTATCTACTGATTATGGTTTGATGAGCTTTATCGTCATTGCCATTATCTTTGTGGTTATGACTTGGGCTGGCATTTATGTCTACATCAAAGCCCGCCAGCAATAGGCTTTAAACATGATCAGTAGCACAAACCCCGCTTACGCGGGGTTTGTCTTGTTTAAAGCAGCACTTTCTCAATGCCGCCATTGTTGGCTTTCTGGATGTAATTTTCCATCCAGTTTTCACCGAGCACATGCTTGGCCATTTCGACCACAATATAGTCGGCCTCAATACCAGTGTCATCACCGTAACGTGACAGGCCTTGCAAGCAGCTTGGGCAAGAGGTCAGGATTTTAACTGGCTGTTCAGGCGCACCCACAGTCAGACCCATCTTGGCCATGCCTTTTTCTAGCTCTTCCTGCTTGCGGAATTTGACCTGGGTGGCAATATCAGGACGTGCTGCCGCAAACGTACCAGACTCACCACAGCAACGGTCATTCAACGCAACCTCTGTCCCCATCAGTTTATTAGTCACTTCCAATGGCTTGTAAGTCTTCATCGGCGTGTGGCATGGATCATGGTACATATAGCGTGTGCCGGTCACGCCTTGCAGGCGCATGTCTTTTTCCATCAGGTATTCGTGGATATCGAGCAGACGGCAGCCCGGGAAGATCTTCTCAAACTCGTATTTCTGCAACTGATCCATACAGGTACCGCAAGACACAATCACCGTCTTAATATCCAGGTAGTTCAGCGTATTTGCGACGCGGTGGAACAATACACGGTTATCGGCTGTGATCTCCTGACCTTTGTCATGATTACCAGCCGCAGTTTGCGGGTAACCGCAGCACAAATAGCCTGGTGGCAACACAGTGACCGCGCCAACTTCGTACAGCATCGCTTGTGTCGCCAACCCTACATTCGAGAATAAACGCTCGGAACCACAACCCGGGAAATAGAACACGGCTTCCGAGTCCTCATTCACTTTTTGCGGATTACGGATGACCGGGATCATGGTGTCATCTTCCAGCCCCATCATGGCGCGTGAGGTTTTGGATTGCATTTTCTTCGGCATCGGGCGGTTGATGAAATGAACCACCTGCGCCTTGATTTCTGCCCTGCCCACAGTTGCAGGCGGTGCTTTCTTGTCTTTTAGCAAACCAAATTTCTTGGCCAGGCTGTTGGCGATATTAATGGCTTTATAGCCCATTTGTATCATGGTGCCGCGCAACAACTTTATCGTGGCCGGGTCTTTGACATTGAGGAACATCATGCCGGCGGCAGTGCCAGGATTAAATTTCTTTTTGCCTTGCTCGCGCAGGAAATTACGCATCTTGACCGACACGTCACCAAAGTCGATATTGACCGGGCAAGGTTTCTCACAGCGGTGGCAGACCGTACAATGGTCGGCCACGTCGTTGAATTCGTCAAAATGCTTGAGCGAAATGCCGCGACGAGTCTGCTCTTCATACAGGAATGCCTCGATCAGGAGCGAAGTGCCCAGAATTTTATTCCGTGGTGAGTAGAGCAAGTTGGCACGCGGCACATGCGTTGAACACACAGGCTTACATTTACCGCAGCGTAAGCAGTCAGAAATATCATCGGCGATCTCGCCAATGGCAGACTG
>DATMSK010000088.1:0-2598 GCA_035565395.1 Methylophilus sp.
ACATCTTCTCAAACCCATCTCAACAAAAAATCGCCATTATAGGCGAATAATATGAACATTTGCTTGCAAATAGCACTATTTTTGATCTTGCTCAGCAGGCACTCTATCGCGGCATGCCTGCCTGACACTGACTGGGGTCAACTTAAGCGCCAGGTAAAGCAACAGTGGAATAATGACCAGCTCATCCAGCTGGCCAATCACAGGAATAAAGTCCGGGATCAGGTCAAATGGCAACACCAGGTATCCTAACGCCAGCCAGAGCAACGCTTTGGCGAGCCATGGTGTTTGGGGGTGCGCGTGCAATGCACGGTAAAACAAAACCTCTCTTTTAAACCGGCCAGCCAATGTCGCCAGTTGCGCACGCAATCCCATGTCAGTGCAATTACTCTGCCAGCAAAGTACGGCCGGTCAGCTTGGCAAACGCTTCCATATATTTGTCAGAAGTGCGTTGCGCCACATCCGCTGGCAACTCAGGGCCAGGTGGCGTCTTGTTCCAACCACAACTTTCCAGCCAGTCACGTACATATTGCTTATCATAACTGGGCGGGTTGCTGCCAATCTGGTATTGGTCTGCAGGCCAGAAACGTGAAGAGTCCGGGGTCAGCACCTCATCCATCACATGTAACACGCCCTGATCATCGACACCAAATTCAAACTTGGTATCGGCAATGATAATACCCTTGATACGCGCATATTCGGCAGCGCGCGTATACAAAGCAATGGCGGCTTTTTCGACTTGTGCTGTTAGGTCTTTGCCTATCAGCGCCTCCACTTGGGCGACGCTGATATTCTCGTCATGCTCGCCAACGGCTGCTTTGCTTGAAGGCGTAAACAACGGTTTGGGTAATTGTTGCGCCAATTGCAGTCCGGCTGGCAATAGAATATCGCAGACCGTGCCCTTGGCCGTGTACTCTTTCCAGCCACTACCGACAAGATAGCCACGCACAATCGCCTCAAGCGGCAAGGCCTTGAGCTTTTTCACCACCACGGCACGGCCTTTGACCTGCTCAACCTCATCGGGTGCAACCACAGACTCAGGGGCAATTCCAGTTAAATGATTGGGAACGACATCTTGCAATTGCTCGAACCAAAAGTTCGCCATTTGCGTGAGCATGGCACCCTTATGCGGGATGCCCGTTGGCAAAATCACATCAAAGGCGCTTAACCGGTCAGTACTCACCAGCAACATGGTGTGGTCATCGATATCGTAAATATCGCGCACCTTACCCTGGTGCAATTTTTTCAGGCTTTTGATGGAAGTTTCGAGCAAAGGTGCACGCATAATGTCTATCACACAAGTAAAAGCAGCATTATAAAGGCGTGACACGATTGCTGGCGAATAAATTGTCTATCGTTACTCCCCGCAGGATTTTATCCTGCAAGCTCTCAAGCAGCGACGGCCTCATCTTCCTCAGGCAAGTCTGTCATTGATAATTTGGCATAGCCAACATACCTTGTTAACCGTAACAGATTACAGGTATAGCCATACTCATTGTCATACCAGGCGATCAATTTGACAAAGGTCGGGTCCAGCATGATACCGGCCCCCGCATCAAACACACTGGCCGCCGGATAACCCCTGAAATCGCTGGAAACAACCGCTTCATTGGTATACCCCAGAACACCTTTCAGATCGCGTTCGGCGGCGTATTGCATGACAGCACAAATCTCTTCATACGTCGTTTTTTGTTGCAACTCAACCGTCAAGTCAACCACAGACACATCTGCTGAAGGAATGCGCATGGACATGCCTGTCAGCTTTTTATTCAAGGCAGGAATCACTTTACCCACCGCTTTGGCCGCGCCGGTACTGGAAGGAATAATGTTATCGAAGACACCGCGACCCCCACGCCAATCTTTATTGGAGGTACCGTCTACGGTTTTTTGGGTAGCAGTAGCCGCATGGATCGTCGTCATCAAACCGCGTTTGACGCCAAAATTGTCATGCAGCACTTTAACGATAGGGGCCAAGCCGTTAGTCGTACAAGACGCTGCAGAGACGATATCTTCACCACGGTAGTGATAATGATTGACGCCATAGACAAACATGGGCGTATCGTCCTTGCCGGGCGCGGACTGGACCACGATGCGTGCACCACCTGCAATATGGGCAGCACACGTTTCCTGCGTCAGAAACACACCGGTACACTCAACCACAACATCTACCTGTGCAGATTTCCAGTCGATATCCGCCGGTTTGGCATGCGCAGTGAGGCGGATTTTTTTACCATCAATCACCAGAAAACCGCCCTCTAAATGTGCATCCTGCGCCAACCTACCGTGCACCGAGTCATACTTGAGCATGTACAGCATATGGTCAGGCTCCTCGATGCCGTTAATGGCCACCACCTCCATATCCTTAAACTCAGCCTGATTTAATGCGGCGCGCAGCACCATCCGGCCAATGCGGCCAAACCCGTTAATGCCTACTCGAATGCCCATTTTTGACTCCTTCGACACGATTAGCCAAAAGATAAGCAATTTTAATGCTAATTTACATTCCAAAGATTAGACAGGCAGTGCGCGCACGTCTAGAATAGCTTGAGCAAGCCTTTCCTGTTGTGGGTTTAACTAGCTACCGGATATTTTGTGGACATC
>DATMSK010000089.1:0-2816 GCA_035565395.1 Methylophilus sp.
GGGTCCGTGGGCGAGGCTACGGCTACAAGCTCGTCGATACCTTAGCTTTATATTTGAAGTCGGAGGGATACACAGGTGTTGGGCCGATCGATATACAAACCCATGACGAAGCATCCCGCATTGCGTCTGGAAAACTTGCAGATCGCTTTGCAAGGCATTTTGGTCATAAGTAATACGCTTTATCCCGAGTTGCAGTTGACGAACTACAATAAAGTTTGCCCTCTCGTCTTGATGGTCGCAAATAGCATGCATTCTCTAAAGGTATGCATTCATCAGTGTATAAACCTGTGGGCATCGCTCGATGCTAAAATATGAGCATGTTCGACCCCAAGCCCATTCTCAAAAACCTACCCAACCTGCCTGGTGTTTACCGCATGCTCAATGCGGAAGATACTGTAATTTATGTAGGCAAAGCCAAAGACCTGAAAAAGCGGGTTTCCAGTTACTTTAATAAAAATCTTGCCAGTCCGCGCACCAAGATGATGGTGTCGCAGATTGCCAATATTGAGACCACCGTGACGCGCTCGGAGGCTGAAGCGTTGTTGCTGGAAAATAACCTGATCAAAGGCTTAATGCCGCGTTACAACGTGTTGTTCCGCGATGACAAGTCATACCCTTATATTGCGCTGACTGGCGATGCGTTTCCCCGCCTGGCTTTTCATCGTGGGGCACAGCGCAAGGGCTCGCAGTATTTTGGGCCGTTTCCTAGCTCGCCTGCGGTGCGCGAGAGCATACAGTTGCTGCAAAAGGTGTTTAAGCTGCGTACCTGTGAAAATACCGTGTTTTCCAACCGGTCGCGGCCTTGCCTGCAATACCAGATTGCGCGTTGTACCGCGCCTTGTGTCAACCTGATTTCACAGGAAGACTATGCCGGTGATGTACGCCATGCGGCGATGTTTTTATTGGGTAAAACCAGTGAGGTGATGGACTCACTGGGCGATGCCATGAATCATGCAGCAGAAGAAATGGAGTACGAGCAAGCGGCTGTGCTGCGTGATCGCATTCAGGCGTTGCGCCAGGTGCAGGCCAAGCAGTTTGTGAGCGATTTCAGCGTCAGCGATGCCGATGTGATTGCCTGTGCAGAGGTGCAGGGCCAGCATTGTATTAATCTGGTGATGATCCGTGGTGGCCGGCATTTGGGTGATAAGAGCTTTTTCCCAAAAAACAGCCAGGATGCAGATGTGGCCGAAACCATGGAGGCTTTTATTACCCAGTACTATTTGTCACAAAATACGCCGCCATTGCTGGTGTGTGGCGCTGAGGTCGATAAAGCCGAGTTTGAAGATATGCTGAGTGAGCAGTCAGGGCGCAAAATCCGGGTACTGACTAATGCGATTGGCGATAAAAAGGTCTGGCTCAAAATGGCGCAAACGAATGCCGAGTTGGCGTTACAGCAGCGTCAAGCCACTTCAGCCAATCAGCAGGCACGGTTGCTGGCCTTGCGTGAAGCACTGAATCTTTCAGAAGGTACGGAGCGTATTGAGTGTTTTGATATCAGCCATACCATGGGTGAGGCCACGGTTGGTAGCTGCGTAGTCTTTGACCGTGGCGATATGCAAAACAGCGAATACCGCCGCTATAACGTGACCGGCATTACCCCTGGCGATGATTATGCTGCAATGCGGGATGTATTAACGCGCCGCTATAGAAAAGTCGCCGCAGGTGAGGGCAAGCGGCCAGACCTGATTTTTATTGATGGTGGTAAAGGCCAGTTAGGTGTGGCGATTGAGGTCATGCAGGAAGTGGGCTTGGACGATATCTTGCTCGTCGGCATCGCCAAAGGTGAGGAACGCAAACCTGGTTTAGAAACCATGATCTTTTCCGACACGGGTGAAATGCTGAATTTACCCATGGATAACCCCGGCCTGCATTTATTGCAACAAATCCGCGATGAGGCACACCGGTTTGCCATTACCGGGCATAGAGCCAAGCGTGCGAAGGCCAGGATTACCTCCAGCCTGGAAGAGATCGAAGGCGTCGGCGCCAAGCGTCGCAAGGCCTTACTCACGCGTTTTGGTGGCCTGGATGCGATAAAAAGTGCTAGCATAGACGAGATTGCCCAAGTGGAAGGCATTAGTCTGGCACTGGCGCAAACGATTTATGAACGCTTGCATTGAGTCTTTAGTATTCAGCCATCAAAATAACATGTGGAATATCCCCAATATACTTACCCTGTTGCGCATCGGCATGATTCCGGTGTTTGTCGGCATCTTTTACCTGCCAGCAAATGCCGTCACTCCTGATGCGGTGCCCGCACACTGGGTGAATTTAACCGCAGCCGGAGTGTTTATCCTGGCAGCACTGACGGACTGGCTAGATGGATACTGGGCGCGTAAATATCACCAAATGTCCAAGTTCGGTGCTTTTCTTGACCCCGTTGCAGACAAGCTGATGGTGGCAGCTGCACTGATTGTGCTGGTTGAACTACATCGTGTGGGTGCCGTGGTGGCCTTGATTATCATCGGCCGTGAAATTGCCATCAGTGCCTTGCGTGAATGGATGGCAAGCATCGGTAAAAGCGCAAATGTAGCGGTGGCAATGGTGGGAAAGGTGAAAACAGCTGCGCAAATGGTGGCGATTATTCTGTTGCTCTGGTACGACCCATTATTCGGGTTGGACATACAATGGCTGGGTGAATGGTTGATTGTGATTGCCGCTTTGCTGACTCTGGTTTCCATGGGTTATTACTTGCGTGCAGCGTGGCCAGCGATACGCGAAACCCTCTAAAGGGCTCATCTAAAAAGTCAATTTGCGTTGCGATACTGCGTTACTCATAAAAAATTTCTCCTGACATATTACTTATATGCTGCGTCAAA
>DATMSK010000090.1:0-11762 GCA_035565395.1 Methylophilus sp.
TTACTACGGTACCGGTAATTACTTTGGTGCAAAAGACATCCTGGCTATTGGCGTTGCTGGCCGTTACAAAAAAGACGGTTCAGTGAGCCCGACAGGCACTGTGGGTGATTACAAATCCTACAGCGTTGACTTCCTGTTGGAGAAGAAAGATGTCGGTCCTGGCACTTTCTCACTTGAAGCAGCTTACTACCACTACGATACAGACAATGTCTTTAGAGGCGAGCAAGGTAAAGCTTACTCTGCTGGCTTGGGCTACTTGTTCCAGGAACAAATTGGCTGGGGCAAGTTTATGCCGATTATTCGTTATCAGAAATTTGATGCTGATGGTACTACCAGCTACAACAGCACAACAACCGTATTTACTAATACGGCAGGAAGTGGCAGCAGCAAGCGTTTCGAGGTTGGTACTAACTACGTCATCGCGCCTTACAACGCGACATTAACAGCCACTGTTGGTAAGCAAGACACACCGACTACATCTAGCGATAACTTCGTCAAAGTCGCTTTGCAGATGCAGTTCTAATCAACACCTTATAACCATTTCTCACAAAGGAGATGAGTGTAATGAAAACACTAGTGAAGTTGGATTTGGATAAAAAACCCTGGGAACAGGATGGCCAGATTCATAACCGTTGGCATCCTGATTTACCGATGATCGCCATGGTGAAACCAGGGGATGAATTCCGCGTCGAGTGTATGGACTGGACCGGTGGCCAAATTGGTAACAACGACAGCGCAAACGATATCCGTGATGTGGATCTGACTCAGGTGCACTACCTGAGCGGCCCGATCGGTGTTGAAGGTGCTGAGCCGGGTGACCTGATGGTCGTAGACATCCTGGACGTAGGGACGTTTGAAGACCAGCAATGGGGCTTTAACGGCCTGTTTGCAAAAGAAAATGGTGGTGGTTTCCTGACTGACCATTTCCCTGAAGCAAGCAAGTCTATCTGGGACTTCCACGGGGTTTACACGACCTCCCGCCATGTACCAAAAGTACGTTATGCCGGCATTATGCACCCGGGTTTGATCGGTTGCCTGCCATCACGTGAATTGCTGGAAAAGTGGAATGAGCGTGAAGCGGCGCTGATTGCCACTGATCCTGACCGCGTGCCGGCACTGGCATTGCCACCTGAGCCACAGTCTGCCGTGATGGGCAAGCTGACAGGTGACGCTGCCAAGAAAGCTGCGATGGAAGGTGCACGTACGGTGCCACCACGTGATCACGGTGGTAACTGCGACATCAAAAACCTGACCAAAGGCTCCAAAGTGTACTTCCCGGTCTACGTGAAGGATGGCGGTCTCTCCATGGGTGACCTGCACTTCTCACAAGGCGACGGTGAAATCACCTTCTGCGGTGCGATTGAAATGGCCGGGTACCTCGATATCAAGGTCAGCCTGATTAAAGACGGTGTGAAGAAATACGGTATCAAGAACCCAATTTTCCAACCAAGCCCGATCACTCCAACATATCGCGATTACGTGATTTTTGAAGGGATTTCAGTGGATGAAGCTGGCAAGCAACATTACCTGGATGTGCACGTAGCTTACCGCCAGGCTTGTCTGAACGCGATTGAGTACCTGAAGAAATTTGGTTACAGCGGCGAGCAAGCCGTTGCGATTCTGGGCACGGCACCGGTAGAAGGGCATATCAGCGGCATCGTTGATATCCCGAACGCCTGTGCCACCTTGTGGATCCCTACCGAGATCTTCGAGTTTGATATCCGTCCGAATGCTGACGGGCCGAAAATCATGGTGCCGCCTGGAATTGATGTCGCACCAAGCACTTAATTGGATGGTTTAACGGCAAGTTTTAAAGGTCAAGTTTGCAAGGGAAGAGTACAAATGCCTCTTTACGAATATGAGTGTGACAGTTGTGGCGTGTTTACGGCGCTACGCAAAATGAGTGAATCCAGTTTGCCAGCTGAGTGCGATTGTTGTGGTGCTACCAGCCCACGCATCCTGTCAGTGCCTAAGCTGGCCATCATGGATAAGCAGCAGCGGTCCGCCCATGAACGTAACGAGAAGTCTGCACATGAACCTCGCAGTGCCCGTCGCTCCAGTTGTGGTTGTACAGGCTCACATACCTGTAAAACCACCACCAAGGTGAATGAGGAGACCGGCAAGTTGCCGTTGCAGATGCAAACCAAGAAAACAGCAAGACCGTGGATGATCGGGCACTAATCTGATCGACCAGACAAAGGTTGATCGGGCATTCGCCCGGCCGGACACGGAAATGAAGTAACGAACAATTGTTGTATTTAATCGATTTATCCATAAAGGAGAAGATGTAATGAGTACCTTAAACAGACGAGGTTTTATGAAAGGCGCATTGCTAGGTGCCATGATGGCCGCGGGCCTCATCAGCGGTCACGCTTTGGCAGCAGATTACCCGACAGCCAAAGTAAACACGACAGGGTTGGCTGTGACCGACACTACCGTGAAAGTAGGTATTCTGCACTCCGCGACAGGGACCATGGCGATCAGTGAAACAGGTTCTATCCAGGCTGAAAAACTGGCGATTGAGCAGATCAACGCCATGGGCGGGATTCTGGGCCGCAAAATTGAAGTGATTCAGGAAGATGGTGCTTCTGACTGGCCAACCTTTGCTGAAAAGGCGAAAAAACTGCTGGAAAAAGACAAAGTGGCTTCTGTGATGGGTTGCTGGACATCCGCTTCACGTAAAGCCGCTCTACCAGTGTTTGAAAAAGACAACGGTTTGCTGTTCTACCCAACCTTCTATGAAGGTTTGGAGCAATCCAAAAACGTATTCTATACAGGCCAGGAAGCGACACAACAGATCCTGGCAGGTCTGGACTGGATCGCTAAAGAGAAGAAAGCTAAAACTTTCTACCTGATCGGTTCTGACTACATCTGGCCACGTACTTCCATGAAGATCGCCCGTAAACACATCGAGCAACACTTGCATGGCACAGTGGTGGGTGAAGAGTACATTGCTTTGGGTGATACCCAGTTTGGTTCTGTGATCAACAAGATCAAACTGAAAAAACCTGACGTGATCTACGCAGCGGTGGTAGGCGGTAGTAACGTGGCATGGTTCAAACAGTTGAACGCGGCTGGTTTGAACTCTAGCAAGCAAACCATGCTGACGATCTCAGTGACTGAAGATGAAGTATTGGGTATCGGCGGTGAAAACCTGGCTGGTTTCTACTCAGCAATGAAATACTTCCAATCTCAAGACAATCCTGAGAACAAGAAATTTGTTGAGGCATTCAAAAAACGCTGGGGTAAAGATGCTGTGATTGGCGACGTAACCCAAGCGGCTTACCTGGGCCCATGGTTGTACAAAGCTGCGGTTGAACGTGCAGGTAGCTTCGACGTAGATAAAGTACAAGCGGCATTGCCAGGCTACACCTTCAAAGATGCGCCAGAAGGTCCTGTGACTGTAGAAGCCAACCACCACCTGACTACCAAGCTGCGTATTGGTCAATGGGGTAAAGATGGTCAAGCGAAAGTGGTTTACACCTCTGACTACATCAAACCTGATCCATTTCCAAAAGGCTACCAATAAGATCGTAGTGTCTTGAAATGCTAGAGCGGTAGCCGGTTTCACCGGCTACCGTTTGGCGCAAGCAGTAAAAATTCTTTGTAGTAAAGATTCCCTAGTAGTAAAAATTTCATAGAGAAGTGATGTTTTAAGGAGACCGATATGTTTGGTTATTCGATGGCAGATATAGGCAATATTGTGGTGATGCAGGGCTTTTCGGGCCTGAGCATGTTTACAGTGTTGCTGCTGATGGCACTTGGTCTCGCGATTATTTTCGGGCAGATGGGTGTGATTAACATGGCGCATGGCGAGTTTATGACCATAGGTGCCTACACCACCGTACTCATTTCAAAAGTAGCAGCCAACTACGGCTTCACGGATTACTACTTCGTGTTTGCCATTGCGATTGCCTTCTTGCTGGCCTTCGCGGTCGGTTACTTTGTTGAATTCATTATGATCAGGCACTTGTACAAGCGGCCGCTGGATACCCTGCTGGCGACTTGGGGCTTAAGCCTGGTCATGCAGCAAATTTTCCGCTCCTCATTCGGTGCCAAAGAGGTGAGTGCTGAACTGCCAGAGTGGATGCTGGGTTCTTTCAAGCCGACACCTGATATTGATATCCCGATCAACGGCGTGTTTGTGATGGTGCTGGCGGCGCTGGTGACCTTTGGCGTGTATATGTTTATGTACAAATCACGCTGGGGATTGCGCGTGCGTGCAACAGTACAAAACCGCACCATGGCAGGCGCTGTCGGGATCAATACCGCCAAGGTTGACCGTATTACGTTTGCGTTAGGTTGCGGTATTGCCGGTATCGCGGGCGCTGCGTTTACGACCATTGCCTCCACAGGCCCAACCACAGGTACCTTGTACATTGTGGACAGCTTTATGGTGGTGGTGTTTGGTGGTGCAGCCAGCATCGTCGGTACGATCGCTTCCGCTTTCGGCATTGCCCAGGCGCAATCTGTACTGCAATTCTTTATGACCAGCTCCATGGGTAAGGTGTCTACCTTGCTCGTCATCGTCAGCATCCTGATGATGAAACCGGAAGGTCTGTTTGCCTCCAAACTGCGTAAATAAACGGTCTGAAATTAAACGACTATCAACGGTAGGAACATTGAGTAAATGAGCGAGCGGGATAAGTTGCATGGCGCACGGCGCGCAGAAACCGTAATGTACAGGCAGTACATGAGGATTTCGAGCACCGCGCAACGCAGCAATTTGCCCGCGCAGCCATTTAATCAAAGTTTCTATAAGTAAATAGACGTATTAATACTTTGTACCTGACGCCCTAGAATCAACGCATCAACAGAGGAGAAATCTTGATGACATTATGGGAAAAAATGAAAGCCAGTCCTGTACTGGGTGGTAAGGAGGGAGTGATCGGCCTGGCAGTGCTTGCCGCCGTGATCTTCGTGATCTTGCCGTTAAGCGTAGATATTTTCCGCCTGAACCTGATCGGTAAGTACCTGACTTACGCGTTCGTCGCAGTGGGACTCGTGATGCTGTGGGGTCACGGTGGTATCTTGAGCCTGGGCCAAGGGATTTTCTTCGGTCTCGGTGGATATGCGATGGCCATGTTCCTCAAACTGGAAGCCTCTGATCCTTTAAGTACCAAGATTCAGTCTACACCAGGCATTCCTGACTTTATGGACTGGAACCAGCTCACCGCCTTGCCATGGTTCTGGGAGCCGTTCAAGAGCTTGCCCTTCACCATCTTCGCCGTACTGACGATTCCAGCGCTGTTTGCCTACATCATCGGTTACGCGATGTTTAAACGTCGTGTGGGTGGTGTGTACTTCTCCATCATTACACAAGCGATTGCATTGATCCTGAGTATTCTGATTGTTGGGCAACAAGGCTACACCGGTGGCGTGAACGGCATGACTGACTTGCGTACCATGCTGGGATGGGATATCCGTACCGACTCTGCCAAATACATCCTGTACTTTGTGAATGGCCTGTTGCTGTTCGGCGCGATTTTCCTGTCCAAATACATCATGAGCAGCAAGTTCGGCATGTTGTTGCTGGCGATGCGCGACAAAGAAGAGCGTGTGCGTTTCTCTGGCTATGACGTTTCCAATTTCAAAATCTTTATCTTCTGCCTGGCAGCCATGATGTCAGCCGTTGGTGGTGCGATGTTTACCTTGCAAGTGGGCTTTATGTCTCCTTCCTTCGTTGGGATTGTGCCCTCAATTGAAATGGTGATTTTCTGTGCGGTGGGCGGACGCGCATCATTGATTGGTGCAGTCTACGGCACCTTGCTGGTCAATTACGGTAAAACCGTGTTCTCGGAAACCTATCCAGAGCTGTGGCTGTTCCTGATGGGCGGACTGTTTATCTCTGTGGTGATGTTCTTCCCTAACGGCCTGGCCGGTATCTGGGACAAACTGTCAACCAAATATGGCTGGTTCAAAGACAAAGCCGAGGTTGCAAAAAAGCCTGAGGTAAGTACTTCCGGGGTAGAAGCACAAGGCGTACTTACCGAAACCACAGAAACCATGTTGGCTGCTGACTCTACCGATGCGGCCACCAAAGCGCCACGCAAGAGAGCCAGTAAGAAAGACACTGGGCTTGAAAGTAGCAAAATGAGAGGAGCAGAAGCATGAGTAATACCGACTTCGTCTTGGCTGTAGAAGATTTGACCGTCTCCTTCGATGGCTTTAAAGCGGTGGATAGCCTCACCATGTATATCGACAAAAACGAATTGCGTGTGCTGGTGGGCCCCAACGGGGCTGGCAAGACCACGGTACTGGACCTGATTTGCGGTAAAACCAAATCCACGGCCGGGTCAATCAAGTTTAATAACACTGAATTGACCAAACTGTCCGAGCACGAAATTGTGCGTTCAGGTGTCGGCCGTAAATTCCAGAACCCGTCGATTTACGAAAACCTGACCGTCTACCAGAACCTGGAAGTGTCTTATCCGAAAGGCCGCGGCGTGTTTGGCAGCCTGACCTTCAAGCGCACCCAGGAGGTAGAAGATCGGGTGCGCAAAGTGGCTGCAGACATTATGTTGACCGAATTCCTCGATATGGAATCAGCTTTGTTGAGTCACGGCCAGAAACAATGGTTAGAAATCGGCATGTTGCTGATGCAAGAGCCTGAGCTGCTCATGCTGGACGAACCAGTCGCGGGGATGAGTGCGAAAGAGCGTGACCAGACAGCTGACCTGCTTAACCGTATCTG
Source organism: Methylophilus sp. (assembly GCA_035565395.1). Classification (GTDB taxonomy): domain Bacteria; phylum Pseudomonadota; class Gammaproteobacteria; order Burkholderiales; family Methylophilaceae; genus Methylophilus. The sequence continues at coordinate 6,695 of DATMSK010000090.1, forward strand.
CCAAAACCGCTCTGTGATTGTGATTGAACACGACATGGAGTTCGTTAAGAAAATTGCACACAAAGTCACGGTGCTGCACCAAGGCAAAATCCTGGCGGAAGGGCCGATGGAGCAAGTGCAGGCTGACGAAAAAGTGATTGAAGTGTATCTGGGCCACTAACTGAAGCGCCATTAATCTTAGGAGCATCGCATGTTTGAAATTGAAAATTTGCAGGTAAGTTATGGCCAAAGTCAGGTGATTCATGGCCTGAATTTCACTGCTAACAAAAATGAAACGCTGGCCATCATGGGCCGTAATGGCATGGGCAAAACCACGCTGTTTAAATCCCTGATGGGTATTTTGCCTAGCAAGGCGACCAAAGCCACTGTGGATGGCGTCGATCTGCAAGGTTCGGCCACGCATGACCGTGTGATGAAGGGCCTGGCCTATGTGCCGCAAGGCCGCTGGATTTTCCCGAATATGACGGTGCAGGAAAATATTGAAACCGGTTTGGAAAAGTCTGCGACGCGTGAAATCCCGGATGATATTTATGCCTTGTTCCCAGTCCTGTTTGATATGCGTAAGCGTAAGGGCGGTAACTTGTCTGGTGGTCAACAACAGCAATTGGCCATTGCGCGTGCGCTGGTGACTAATCCTAAAGTGTTGTTGCTTGATGAGCCAACCGAAGGGATTCAGCCATCCATCATTAAAGATATCGCCAAGGTATTGAATGAAATCCGCAAAATGCGCGAAATCACCATCATCGTCTCCGAACAGGTGTTGAGCTTCACCATGGAAGTGGCAGACCGCATTATCGTGATCGATAAAGGCCGCTTTATTCATGAAGATACCCGCGATAACGTCGATGCGGCCAAGGTGAAAAGTTATCTGTCTGTGTAATGGTCTGCTGCCCATCAGGGCAGCGCTTGTGGCATGATGCCGGTATGGATGATTTAAACCCTGCGATTTCATCGCCACATCAACGCATTGCAGTCAAACACTGGCAAGCCAACCTTGAGCTTGGTTTTGCCAGACGCGACACTCGCTCTTACCTGGCGCACCGGTTACACAAGGGGCCGCTAGTCGTACAAAAAAGCCTGCATCCCGAAGGTGACGATGTTTGCCATGCGGTCGTAGTGCATCCCCCAGGTGGTGTCGCTGGTGGGGATGCCCTGCATTTGCAAGTAAAAGTGGGCGAGGGCGCAAAAGCGTTATTGACGACGCCGGGTGCGGGCAAATGGTACAAGGCCAATGGCGCCATCGCAACGCAAAAACTCACGTTTCAAGTCGAAGCGGGGAGTGGTCTGGAATGGTTGCCACAGGAAAATATCTTGTTCGATGCGGCTGAAGTCGGATTCAGCGCCGAAATTGACTTGGCCGCTGATGCCACATTGGCTGCCTGGGACATCGTATGCCTGGGACGTCAGGCACAACAGGAGGTCTGGCAGCAAGGTCTGTACAGATTGAATCAGCGTATCTTACGGAATAGTCGCTTGATCTGGAATGAGCGTGCATATATGCAGGCAGATGACCTGATCAAAAAGAGCCGTGTAGGTCTGGGTGGTGCGGCAGTGTTTGGCACATTTTTGGTGTGTGCTGGGGCAGTCCCTGCAGAGCTTTTGCAAGCTTGCCGTCAGATTGCTGTTTCAGACGCTAACACAGGGATCACAGCATTGCCGGATGTATTATGTATTCGCTATGTCGGTAATGCTTCTCAGCAAGCACGGCAGTATTTTGAACAGTGCTGGCAGATTTTGCGACCATGGTATTATCAAAAAGACGCGGTCAGACCACGTATCTGGAATACCTGATTTGAGCAAACAATAAGATCTACTGAGAATGTATCTATGGAACTCACCCCAAGAGAAAAAGATAAGCTATTGATATTTACCGCAGCGTTATTGGCGGAACGACGCAAGGCGCGTGGTTTAAAACTGAATTACCCGGAAGCCGTGGCATTTATTTCTGCCGCGATTATGGAAGGGGCACGCGATGGTAAAACAGTGGCCGAACTCATGAGTTACGGGACCACCTTGCTAGCACGCGATGAGGTCATGGAAGGCGTACCGGAAATGATTCCGGATATACAGATTGAGGCGACGTTTCCGGATGGGACGAAATTAGTCACCGTCCACCACCCGATTCCATAGGTGTGAATAATGAAAATGGCGAATTGCGGCGTTGCGCGGTACTCGAAATCCTCATGTACTACATGTACATTCCGGTTTCTGCGTTCCGGGCGCTTTGCACTTCATCCATTTTGATCATTCACTGACGATCTAAAAGATTCAATAGGAAAGCATATGATTCCCGGCGAAATGCAGGTCGCAGCAGGCGACATCGAACTCAATACAGGTCGTGAGACCGTCACTTTGGATGTCGCAAACAAAGGCGACAGACCTATCCAAGTCGGGTCGCATTACCATTTTTACGAAACCAATGATGCCTTGTCGTTTGACCGGGCATTAGCGTATGGCTGTCGCTTGAATATTGCAGCTGGCACCGCGGTGCGGTTTGAGCCAGGACAGACGCGTACTGTACAGCTGGTCAAGCTGGCAGGGGCACGTAAAGTGTATGGCTTTGCCGGACGTGTGATGGGGGGCTTGAAATGACCCTCAAGATGGATAAACATGCTTACGCTGAAATGTTCGGCCCGACTGTCGGTGATAAGGTTCGTTTGGCAGACACGGATTTATGGGTAGAGGTCGAAAAAGACTTCACTATCTACGGTGAAGAGGTCAAGTTTGGCGGTGGCAAGGTCATCCGTGATGGCATGGGGCAAGGGCAGGGCCTAGCAGCAGAAGTCGCTGATACCGTGATTACCAATGCCTTAATTATCGATCACTGGGGTATTGTGAAAGCCGATATCGGCATCAAGGGTGGCTATATTTCAGCCATCGGCAAGGCCGGTAACCCGGATATTCAGCCAGGCGTGACGATTGCAATTGGTGCGGGTACAGAAGTGATTGCGGGTGAAGGCATGATTATCACCGCGGGTGGTATTGATACGCATATCCATTTTATTTGCCCGCAACAGATTGAAGAGGCTTTGATGTCTGGCGTCACAACCATGGTCGGTGGTGGTACCGGCCCGGCGACAGGCACATTTGCGACGACTTGTACGCCAGGACCGTGGCATATCCACCGCATGCTGCAATCCGCGGATGCTTTCCCGATGAATCTGGGCTTTTTGGGAAAAGGTAATGCCAGCCTCCCAGAGCCTTTGCGTGAGCAGGTCAAAGCTGGCGTGATAGGCCTTAAGCTGCACGAAGACTGGGGAACGACGCCCGCAGCGATTGATAATTGCCTAAGTGTGGCCGATGAGATGGATATCCAGGTCGCCATTCACTCCGATACGTTGAACGAATCCGGCTTTGTTGAGACGACGATAGGCGCTTTTAAAGGTCGCACCATCCATACCTTCCATACCGAAGGCGCGGGGGGCGGTCACGCACCAGATATTATCAAGGCGGCCAGCCACCCAAACGTGTTGCCGTCTTCGACTAACCCGACGCGGCCATTTACCGTCAATACCATTGATGAGCATCTGGACATGCTGATGGTGTGCCATCATCTGGATCCGGCCATTGCTGAAGATATTGCTTTTGCCGAAAGCCGTATCCGCCGTGAGACGATTGCGGCAGAAGACATTTTCCATGACCTGGGCGCCTTCTCCATGATGTCGTCCGATTCGCAAGCGATGGGCCGTGTCGGTGAAGTCATTATCCGTACCTGGCAAACTGCGCATAAGATGAAAGTGCAACGTGGCCCCTTGGCGGAAGACGCTGCTGGCAATGATAATTTCCGTATCAAGCGCTATATTGCCAAATACACCATTAACCCGGCGTTGACGCATGGCATTTCACATGTGGTGGGTTCGGTAGAAGTGGGTAAACTGGCCGACTTGGTCGTGTGGAAACCCGCATTCTTTGGCGTGAAACCATTCACCATTATCAAAGGCGGCATGATTGCTGCGGCCGCGATGGGCGATCCGAATGCGTCTATCCCGACGCCACAGCCTGTACATTACCGCCCCATGTTTGGTGCGTATGGTGGTGGTTTGAAAACAGCGGTGACCTTTGTGTCACAGGCCGCATTGGAAAGTCCTGAAATCAAGGCATTAGGTCTGCAAAAACCACTGGTGGCGGTCAAAGGTACACGCGATGTGAAAAAGTCAGATATGGTGCATAACACCTGGATGCCCAAGATTGATGTTGATCCGGAAACCTATGAAGTGCTGGCCGATGGTATGCCTCTGATCTGTGAGCCGGCAGAAGTATTGCCAATGGCTCAACGTTACTTTTTGTTTTAATCATGATCCATTTAACCGAACGAATCACTGTCTGCGGCCATATCGACGATCAATTAGAGTTGCCTTTTGATCAGCGCCAGAAAAGCCGTTTGCGCGTCACGCTGGCTTCTGGCAAAGAAGCTGCATTATTTTTAAGCCGCGGCATTATTTTGCGTGGCGGCGATTTAATTCAGTCTGAAGACGGCAGTGTGGTGGTGCAGATTGTGGCCGCGCAGGAACCTGTCTATAACGTGATTGCGCCTACCCCACCTGACTTGATGCGTGCAGCGTACCATTTGGGCAACCGTCATGTACCTTTGCAGATTGGTGATGGCTGGTTGCGCCTGGAGCAAGATTATGTGCTGCGTGACATGTTGCTGGGCTTGGGCATGCAGGTCAGCGAAGTGCAAGCCCCGTTTGAACCGGAAGCCGGCGCTTATGGCGGCGGTCACCGTCATGGGCATGATGACGATGCGTTGCAGAGCTTGCGCCCAAGGCTGAAAGGGCAGGGGCATTAATGGCGAATGCACTCGCACTCAGCCGCTTGCTGCAATTGGCCAGCCCATTATTGCCCGTGGGCGCTTATGGCTATTCCCAAGGGCTGGAGTGGGCGATTGAGTCTGGTGAAGTCAAGGATGGGGCCTCTGCACAAGCTTGGATAGGCGATAGTTTGCAGGTATATCAGGCACGTTTTGAGTTGCCGGTGTTGTATAAGTTATATCAGGCCTGGCAAGCAGGTGATTTGGCACAGGTTAAAGAGTGGGATAGCTTCTATCAGGCTGGGCGTGACACCTCTG
>DATMSK010000091.1:0-4615 GCA_035565395.1 Methylophilus sp.
GCCATTTTCGGGGTAGGCAAGTCGTTCGTATCCGTGCCAAACGGATCTTCAATTTCTTCGGCAATCAGTTCCAGGCTGGCGAGCACATAAAAGATAAATACCACGACCGGAATCACGTAATAGCCGAGGCTGAACACAAAGCCAAACGGCAGCGTCATCACATAAAAGAAGATGAATTTTTTGATAAATGCGCTGTATGAGTAAGGGATAGGCGTATTTTTAATCCGTTCACACATACCGCAAATGTCGGTGAAAGACTTGAGCTCATCGTTGATGATGTAAAACTGGTCACCACTGATTTTGCCTGCCGTGTAAAGCTCGTTCACTTTTTGGAACAGGCGCTGTGCAATCTGGTTGGGATGGTGTTCGTGGTGGTCAATCTCCAGATCCAGGCCATCAAACAGCATTTTACTGACGTCTTCATTCATCAGGTGCTTGGAAAGCACCGCCGCATAGGTCGGGATGATCTTCCTGAAAAAATCACGGTCAGCTTCGTCGGCCAGGTAGGCGGACAATTTCATCGCCAGGTTGCGGCTGTTGTTGACTAACGCTCCCCAGGCTTTGCGGCCCTCCCACCAGCGGTCATAAGCGGTGTTGGTGCGGTAAGCCAACAACAATGACAGGACAAAGCCAACGGTGGTGTGGATTAAAGAGAGATTTTTGACGTGACTGCTGTCTGCCAGTTTCCAGTACTCGATTTCAAGATAGGCGATACCACCGGCATAGCCGCCGATCAAAATCATCATGGGTGTGAGTGTGCGGAAAGTATCTGACTCGTGAAAGCGGAAGATAAAGGTGAGCCAGTCTTTAGGGTTGTATTGAATCATGGTGGGTATATTTGGGTAGTTGCGACTGAATAGAGATGCGTCACCGAGTGTAGCATGAAGGCGCGGCACATCATGTGGCCGTCGCCATCACAAACAGCACTTTGCTGAGTTGAATGAGTTCAGCCCCCATTCAACCCGCCGATGCTTTGATTACGGGATCCCGATAATCTTCAGGTATTCTTCAAGGGTCAAAGTCAGCTCCTGCAAAGAGTTATTCACCTCATCAAGATGCTGGTTGGTGTTTAAGTGCAGCTTTTCCAGCAAAGCCTTGTGTTTTTCAATCGCGTCTAAATGGGCTTCAAGTTTTGCTTCTTTCAGTGCTTTGGTCATGAGGATTCTCCAATATGGGCTTACGTTGAATATAAGAGGCTTACCGACGTCATTAAGTTTATTACTCCTGGCTGGGTTGTCGTTGCGTTGTATCAATATGCGGCGAGTGTTTGTAAGCGGCCATGATTTCTGTTTTACAATGCGGACATGTTCAGCCTGCTGATTCAACAATTCTTGCCTGGTTACCCAGCACACCTGCACGCACAGGTTGCGCAAATGCATGTGCAAGGCGAGCTGGGCACCTATATCCAGAAACGTTATCCGCAAACGCATACTATCCAAAGCGATAAGGCCTTGTATGACTTTTGTACTGAGCTCAAGCAGCGTTATTTGAAAAATGCTCCTTTGCTGGACAAGGTGCATTTCGACAACAAGATGACGGTAGAGAAACAGACCTTGGGCCTCAATACGGCGATTTCACGTGTGCAAGGCGGCAAGCTCAAGGCCAAGAAAGAAATCCGGATCTCGGCATTTTTTAAAACAGCACCGCTGGAATTTTTGCAGATGATTGTGGTGCATGAGTTGGCGCATCTCAAAGAACGCGACCATGACAAGGCGTTTTACCAGCTGTGTTTGCATATGGAACCCAACTACATGCAATATGAGTTTGATTGCCGAGTCTATTTGTTATGGCTGCTGCTTGAAAAGCGTTAAGCCGTGGCCGGGAATAGTGTACGGCTTACCAATGGATTATCTAAGCCATAGTGTGCACTCACTAATTCAGCAATGACCTTATCAAGTGCCATTGTGGGTTGCAAGTCGCGGCCTTGATATAGTTGGCTGTTACTGAGGCCTGGCCAGTCGGCGATGACTTTTCCGGCGGCCCACTGTTTATTGCGTGCCGTGATGGCAGGCAACCCTCCCCCAAAGGCCAGCATGGCGGCACCTGTGCCATGATCGGTACCGCCGGTTCCATTGGCTGCGGCAGTGCGACCAAACTCGGTAGCGACAATCACCAGGGTTTGCTGCCAATGACTGCCCAGCGATTGTTTCAGGCTGGCGATCAGTGTGTCCAGGTCTGCCAGCTGTTTGGCCAGTCGCGCTTGTTGGGCGCTGTGGGTATCCCAGCCGCCTGTCTCTAGCATGGCAATGCGTGGGCCTTGAGCCTGGCTTAAAAAGTCGCCTACCAGTTTGCCCAATGCTTCCGGTTGCTGGCTGTTTTTCCCCTCACCGGCCATGTCGGCCATATTGGCGGTTTGCAGCGCGCTTTCCCAGACGGTATGTAATTGCGCATCGGCCGCATACAACTGGCTCACCCGCATCAGCAAGTCATCCGGTGGTTGCGGTAGTTTTGCGGTGGCATAGGCATCCACTTGGATAGTACCGCGCAGTGCCAGCGGAATCGTCGGCGAAAAAGCGATGGCTTCACTTTGCGCTTTGGGCAGTAAACCCAGTAAACGATTGAGCCAGCCATCTTTAAGCTGGTAGGCGCGTGTGCCACCACTTTCAAGTACATTTTGTCCATCAAAATGCGAGCGTTCGCGGTAGGGTGAGGCGATGGCATGTACAAACATGGCTTGCTGCTGTTGATAGAGGGCAAAGGCATTGCTGAGGGCAGGGTGTAGTGCAAACAGGCTGTCCAGCCGGTTGGTTTGCGTATCCTGGATCGCCAGTGCACCCCGCAATTTGGCGTAGTCAGGATCCGCGTACGGTACCAGGGTATTCAGTCCATCAGCTGCGCCACGCTGGATAATAAACACGAAGCGCTGGTCGGTGGCGGCATTGGCAAAAGCCAGCTGTGGCAGCAACATGGTGGCCAGTCCGGCACCGCCCCATTTTAAAAAGCTTCTGCGGTGCATGGCTATCTCCTCAAAAATTCCGGGCTGACCAGCAGTAGTGCAAAGCCGGTCTGGGCGGATTCGGCACGCTGTATCTGTTTTAAGGTATCTGGACTGAGTACGCCACTGAGTACACGCTGGGCAATCTCTGCCGGTGGTTGTGTCAGTTTAGTCAGCGTCGCCAACCGCTGGGCGTACTCTACCCGTCGCATCAGGGCATTCGAGGCCAGCCAGCTGTCGGCAACATCATCATAACCGGCAGGCGAACCAGGCTTCCAGATAGACTGCCCCAACTGGTTCATGACTTGTGCCACTTTGATATGCTCCAGGTGGATGTCGAGCGCCCGCACGCTGCTGATCAACCACTCCCAAGGTGTTTTGAATTTCACGGCCGTGTTGGCCTGGCATTCTGGCGCTTCTACCAGCACGCGGTATAAGGCTGTCAGGTCCCCGCCAGTTTGCAGATAGCGGTCACGCAGTTTATTCACCAGGGTTTCTGGTGGCTGGTCGCCGGCAAAGTGCCTGGCCAGTTTGCTGGCCAGGTGTGAGGCGGTCGCGGGGGATGCCGCCAGGTCGGCCAGGATGGCTTCAGCCTGCTGTACGCCGTTTTGTGCGTAAGTTTTACCCAGTAGTGTCCGGCTGCCGGGTTCATGCACCCGGGCATTGAACATAAATCCCGGGTAACGTGCCTCGCTATCGCCTGTTTGTTGCGGGTTGGGTAGTGTCCAGCCGGTCAGTGCACGCGCAAATTCGGTGACATCCTGCTGGCTGTAACCACTGCGTACTCCCAGCGTATGCAGCTCCAGAATTTCGCGTGCCAGATTCTCGTTCAGGCCGGCCTGTTTGTCGGGATGACGCTTCATTTTCCGTTGCATCGTCATACTGTCTGGCCCGCGTGATTGTTGCTGGTCGAGATAGACCAGCATGGCAGGATGCTTCTCAACCGCCATCAGCATGTCTTTAAAGCGGCCCAGTACATGCGGGCGGATGGCCTGGACCTCAAAGCTGCCCGCAAATTGCGTGACCAGCGGCTTTTGTACGGAAATGGCAAAGTGGTTAGACCAAAAGTGCACCAGGCGTTCGACAAAGGGGGTTTCTGACTGCTGCGCCACCCAGGCCCGTGTCTGTACCGCATCGGCATAACTGTCTCTGGCAGCTATCCGTAACTGGCGGCGCATGGCCATTTTTTCATCCGCTGAATCGGCTTGGTTGACCTGTCGTGTGTCGCGCATGGCCTGTTCAACGGAGGGTTGCTGGCTTTGGTAGTTTTTCCAGGCTTCAGGCATGACCTGGTAGTGGTTGAGTTGATCAAGCAAGGCCTTGACCGGGTCGGTGTCGACCGCAGGCGAATTTGGGGTGGCACCTAGTCCAAAATGTTGATACACAAGACGGTCATTGTTGGTCATACAGTTGTCCAGTCAGGTGATGCGGCAGCAGGTGATTGCATAATACCGTGATGTTTATGCTGCATGTGTAGCAAATATGGCAGTTGTCAGCTTGCTGTCAGCAAGCGTTTAGTCCATTACATCGGTCGAGTCACTTGTAGCCAGACCGCGGCTATCCTGTCCGCTTCAATATACGCTGTGTTCAACAGCTCTTCGCTGAAAATGTCAGGGTCAATTTCGGAATATTGGTAGCTTGCCCCTGCCTTGTTGATTTTTTCTTCGACCGCATCAAGAA
>DATMSK010000092.1:0-4032 GCA_035565395.1 Methylophilus sp.
TAATATGGAAAACCTGGCAGATATCAACCAGCACCCAAACCATATTTTTGTCCATGCCGATATTGGTGATCGTCACGCTGTACAGGAGTTGTTGAAGACGCACAGACCTCGTGCTGTACTCAACCTGGCGGCCGAAAGCCATGTTGACCGCTCTATTCATGGCCCTGACGCGTTTATTCAGACCAATGTGGTCGGCACTTTTAATTTGCTTGAAGAGGTTCGCGCCTATTGGCAAGCTTTGCCTACCGATGAGCAAGCGCAGTTCCGCTTCCTGCATGTGTCTACCGATGAAGTCTATGGGTCGCTAGGAGATCATGATCCGGCATTCAAGGAAACCAATCCATACCAGCCGAATAGCCCTTACTCTGCATCCAAGGCAGCTTCTGACCATCTTGTACGTGCATATCACCATACCTACGGTTTGCCGACACTGACAACTAACTGTTCCAATAATTACGGACCATATCACTTTCCTGAAAAATTAATTCCACTGGTCATACATAATGCTTTGTCTGGTAAACCGCTGCCTATTTACGGCAATGGTAGCAATATCCGGGATTGGTTGTATGTAGAGGATCATTGCAGTGCGATTCGCCAAGTGCTAGTAACGGGTATTCCAGGCGAGACCTACAATATCGGTGGCTGGAATGAGAAAACCAACCTGGACGTTGTGCATACTTTGTGCGATATCCTCGATCAGGAACGTCCAAAAGCGCAGGGTAGTTACCGCGACCAGATTACTTTTGTCAAAGACCGCCCTGGCCATGATTTGCGTTACGCGATTGATGCCAGCAAAATTGAGCGGGAACTCGGCTGGAAACCACAGGAAACCTTTGAAACCGGGATACAGAAAACAGTCCGCTGGTATCTTGGAAATCCCGAATGGGTGGAGCATGTCACCAGCGGTGAATATCAGCATTGGCTAAACAAAAACTACCACGAACGTGGAGAGGAGCTAGCATAATGGCAAGAAAAGGGATTGTATTGGCTGGTGGTTCCGGGACTCGCTTGTATCCTGTCACGCAAGTGGTTTCCAAGCAGCTGTTGCCGGTGTATGACAAGCCCATGATTTATTATCCGCTGTCGGCACTGATGCTGGCTGGCATACGCGAAATACTGATTATTTCTACCCCTATGGATACGCCACGCTTTAAGGAGTTATTGGGTGATGGTAGCCAGTGGGGCATGCGTATCGAATACCAGGTTCAGCCATCCCCAGATGGCCTGGCACAGGCCTTTATACTGGGTGAGTCATTTATCGGCAATGACACCAGCGCGCTCGTGCTGGGAGATAATATTTTTTATGGTCATGAACTGGGTGCCATGGCCATGGCGGCCGGGCATAGAGAGCAGGGGGCAACCGTGTTTGCTTATCCTGTGAATGATCCTGAGCGTTATGGTGTTGTAGAGTTTGATGCCAACGGGGCAGCGATTAGCCTGGAAGAGAAGCCGGTGCAACCAAAATCGCGTTATGCAGTCACCGGATTATATTTTTATGACCAACGTGTGGTCGATATCGCCAAAAACCTCAAACCATCTCCACGTGGTGAGTTAGAGATTACGGATGTCAATAAACAATACTTGGCCTGGGGAAATCTCAATGTTGAGGTGATGGGTCGTGGTATGGCGTGGCTGGACACCGGTACACATGAGTCTTTACTCGAAGCCAGTGGCTTTATTCAAACGATTGAAAAACGTCAGGGCCTGAAGATTGCCTGTCTCGAGGAAATTGCCTATCGCCAGGGGTTCATTAATGCCGAACAATTGGACAAATTAGCAGATAAGTATGCCAAAAATGGTTATGGGCAATATTTGAAACAAATTCTTAAAGAGCAGGTGTTTTAATGCAAGTCATTGCAACGGCGATTCCAGAAGTACTCATTCTGGAGCCCAAAGTATTTGGGGATGCGCGTGGCTTTTTTCTGGAAAGCTTTAATGCCCAGACTTTCAAAGTAAGTACAGGGCTGGATGTACAGTTTGTCCAGGATAACCATTCTCGTTCAGCCAAAGGGGTGCTGCGAGGAATGCATTACCAAATGCAGCAAACCCAGGGTAAGCTGGTTCGTGTCGTGCAAGGAGAGGTCTTTGATGTGGCAGTGGATATGCGTCAGCATTCCCCCACTTTCGGGCAATGGGCTGGCGTGCATCTAAGTGCAGAAAACCATCGCCAGCTTTGGATGCCAGCTGGTTTTGCGCATGGGTTTGTGGTGCTGTCAGAGTTTGCAGATTTTCTATACAAAACCACCGATTACTATGCACCGCAACATGAGGTCTGTTTGAAATGGGATGATCCCACCGTTGGCATAGACTGGCCGTTACCATGCGAGCCTAACTTGTCGTCCAAAGACCAGCAGGGATTTTCCTGGGTTAATGCGCCTAAATTCGATTAAACCTCTCCCACTTGATATGAAAAAAATTCTGTTAACCGGCGTCAATGGTCAGGTCGGTCATGCATTGTTGCAGCAAATGAAACAGATGGATGCGTTTGAAGTCGTTGCCTGTGGTCGCCAGCAGCTTGATTTAACAGAACCTGAACAGATCAGGCGTGTGGTGCGTACTGTTCAACCTGATTTGATTATTAATCCGGCCGCTTATACCGCTGTAGATAAAGCAGAATCTGAGCGTGAGCTGGCTTATGCGATCAATGCAGCGGCAGTTAAGGTGTTAGCCGAAGAGGCGGCCAGACTCAATACAGGCTTGATTCATTTCTCGACCGATTATGTTTACGATGGTACAAAATCTTCATGGTATGTTGAAACAGATGCGGTTAATCCCGTCAGTGTTTATGGTGCCAGCAAATTGGCGGGCGAGGAGGCCATTCGTAAGGCAGGTGTGCCCCATTTGATTTTGCGTACCAGCTGGGTGTATGGCAGCTATGGCAAAAATTTCATGAAGACGATTATCCGCCTGGCCCAGGAGCGTGAGGTACTACGTATTGTGGCTGATCAACACGGGGCACCTACATCGGATATTTCCATAGCACAAGCCGTGTTGCAATTGCTCAGTCACTGGCAGCCTGATGACTCGGCACAAAGCGGAGTTTATCATCTGGTCAATGCCGGGGAGACGACATGGTACGGGTTTGCTAAAGCGATTGAAGCCCAATATAGAGCCCTGGCAGGCCAGGCCAGTTGGCCTGCGCTGGCATTAAAAGAGATAAAGCCGATTACAACGGAAGAATACCCAACACCAGCCAAACGTCCCGCCAACTCAAGACTTTCAACAGAAAAACTGGCCCAGCAGTTTGGGGTAACGTTGCCAGAGTGGCCGCAGGCTTTGAATCAAGTGATGGCCGAACTGGATTTCAGGTCAGCTAACACTTAGCTACGTTAAACTGGGTCGAACGCATCTGTCCAGCTGTTGGGAGTCTCATACAGGCGTACTTTGACTAGCTTAAGGTGATTGCCAAAAGTATCGCGGTATTGTGCTTTGAGTAATTTAAAAGCTTCTGCTGCCATATTTTCGGCAGTGGGAATGGTTGGGAAGATAATGGTTTTATGATTGGGCAGACTGTTCAGAAAGTTCAGGACTTCTGCATCGCCTTGGTAAACCAGAAAAGCGTGGTCCCAGCGGTCTACAATCGTTTCGCGGGCAATACGCTTCACATCGGCAAAATCCATCACCATTCCGTTTTCTGAAGCATGTTCTGCCTGAATGATGTCACCGGATAGCGTAATCTCTATCGCATAACGATGACCGTGCAAATTGCGGCATTGACTTTTATGATCGGGAATACGATGTCCCGCATCGAATTCCAAGCGTGTAGTAATTTCCATCACGCTATTATATCAGCAACCATGACGCGTTACTGAGCCTGGCTAAATAGCTTTTTCACCTCGATGAGACTGTTATTAATACAAGTCGTCAAAGTTCATTAGTGCATCTTCATCGGCAGAGTAATGCTTGTGGCTTTTTTCGTAGCTGCTGTAGCCAGTGTCAAAATCGTCCATTTCGTCACCAGCGAAATCTTCCAGCATCTGGTCGATTTTTTTAAATTTGTCGGTAGGTGTTGTTTTTTGTAGCATGATGTAC
>DATMSK010000093.1:0-2170 GCA_035565395.1 Methylophilus sp.
AAAGGCTTAACGAAAAAAATACGACCCACCTCTTCAACAAGCATATCGCCAACACAGATATAGACAGCGCAAAAGTACTGGTTGAGCGCTTTAACCAGGTTGTCACCGACGTGACTTCATCTACCCAAAAGGCTGGGTTAGATACTGCGCAATTCAGGAAAACACTGGATGCCTGGTCCGATGAAATCCAACAGATGGATGCCCAACTTGGCGCCCAATTGGGTTCACTCTTGTCCGACACGGTGCATATGCAGACCTCCATGCATACCCTGCAAAACAAGCTGGAATCAAGCCTTGAAGAAATTGCAGATCTCAAAAATGAAATTATGAAAGCCAAACAGGAAGCGATTTCTGATGGTTTGACAGGCCTGATGAACCGCAAGGGATTTGATACGGCCTTGCACCAATGCCTGGATACAGTGGCCAATGACGAAACTTGCCTGGTAATTGCCGACATCGACTTTTTCAAGCGCGTCAATGACAGTTACGGCCATTTATTTGGTGATAAAGTGATTCAGGCCGTGGCCAAGATTTTAAAAACTGTTTCAGGCAACCTGTACACTGCAGCCCGTTATGGCGGAGAAGAGTTTGTACTGTTATTGCCGCATACCAGTGTAGACATTGCCAAAGAGATTGCAGAATCAGTACGCCGTCAGGTCGCGGCCATCAGCATTAAAAACAATGTGACACAACGGCTGATTTCCAATATCACGATTTCACTGGGTGTCACGTCTTACCAGCCGGGCGAATCTGTGGATAGTTTCATCACGCGTGCGGATCAGGCGCTTTACACCTCAAAAGCACATGGCCGCAATCAGGTCACCATGATTACCGAAGCGCTGGCTGCCGCCTGACCTACCACCGCCCAAAGGGCTGATTTTATAGCAAGTCGCGCTTTTGCTCGGGAATATCCTCATAAGGATATTGTGAGTGACCAAATCGCATGACCAATACTGAAATTGCCAATATGAGAATGGCTGCAGACACCGCCAGCATATGGGTCTCGGTCATTTCCTTCATGTCCAGCAATAAGTAACGCGCCAAAGCGACCATGGCAATATAAATCGGGTAGCGCATAGGCAACTTACCCGTACCAAAATAGCTGTTGATCATGGAAAAGACTTCCAGATACAAGAACAGCTGCAATAAATCGCCCAGCCCGACCATACCGGCATTCCACATACGTGCCAATTCGTGTGCCAGTGAGAAGAAGGTTGCGATGGTAACCAACCCCAAGCCCAGACGCTCTATCCACATCAATGCCTGGTGTGCCATTTTATCGGTACGATGTTCATATGGTGGCTTCATGCTTCCTCCTGATGATTATTTTCTTGTATCCACTGATCAAGTTGCGCCAAACGCTCCGGCGTGCCTATATCATGCCACAACCCATGGTGATGTTGCCCCGTCACGCGCTGTTGTTGCATGGCTGCCCTTAAAAGAGGCGCCAGTTTTGCGGCCTGGCCATGTTGGATACTACTGAATAATTCCGGATGATAGACCCCTACCCCCGAGAATGTCAGCCGGTGCTCAGCAGAATCCAAGACAAAGCCATGTTCCAGGCCAAAATCACCAGCGGCATGCTGTGGAGGATTATCCACCATCACCAGGTGTGCCAGCCTATCGGCAGGCAGCGTGAGATCCGCATAATCAATATCCGTGAAAACATCGCCATTGATGACCAGAAAAGGCAGATCTCCCAATAATGGCAAAGCATTGGCGATGCCCCCTGCCGTCTCCAAAGCCGTCGCTTCCGCACTGTAACAAATGCTGACTTGCCATTGTCGACCGTCACCAAGCGCCGCTTCAATTTGCGCCCCCAGGTGGGCATGATTAATCACTAACTCGCGGAACCCGGCACGGGCCAGTCGTTCAATATGCCAAACGATCAACGGTTTACCGCCAACAGCCAATAATGGTTTTGGCGTGTGATCGGTCAAAGGCCGCATACGCTCGCCCCGACCAGCCGCCAGAATCATTGCTCGCATGGCTATTCTGCCTTTTCCAGCGTCAGCAATAATTTAAAAAAAGGCCGCAACTCTACATAGCGCTCGCACGCTGCCTGCAGGTACTGCATAACCAGTGGGATATCCTTGAGGTAGCCATCCTTGCCATCACGATGATACAAGCGGGCAAAAATGCCCAGCACCTTGATGTGCTGCTGTACGCC
>DATMSK010000094.1:0-3445 GCA_035565395.1 Methylophilus sp.
CCACAAAGTCGGAAACGCGCACACGATGCAAGCCCTCTACCAGTACTTTGACAGTGCCGTCAGGCAACTTCAGCATTTGCAATACGGTCGCCAGAGTGCCAATTTCATAAAGGTCTTCCGCAACCGGATCGTCTTTATTGGCAGACTTTTGGGCAACCAATAAAATCTTTTTATCCCCTTCTGAGGCGCGCTCCAAGGCTTTGACCGACTTACTACGGCCAACGAACAGCGGAATGACCAAATGCGGGTAGACGACAACATCACGCAATGGCAGCAATGGGATTAAAGCAGTTTCAGGCGTCTCGGAGTCAAGCAAAGTGTGTTCAGTCATAGCTTCTTTCGTAAAGTGTCAAGGGAACTAGCCCCTTGCATTTAGATGGGAACATTCTTTGAGAATTCAAGAGAACAAGCATCTAATGTTGTAGATGCTATCTTGCAATAGCCGGACGGCTATTGCAAGCGGGATTTAGCTGGCGTTTTCAACGCGCTTTTGTGAGTCCTGATAAATCAGGATGGGCTCGGAAGAGTGTTCGATGACCCCTGCATCTACAATCACCTTGGACAGGCTCTTGAGTGATGGCAATTCGTACATCAGATCCAGCAATGAATGCTCCATGATGGAACGCAGGCCACGGGCACCGGTTTTACGCTCCAGTGCTTTCTTGGCAATCAGACGCAAGGCGGACTCTTCAAACTCCAGCTCCACACCTTCCATCTTGAACAACTTCATATACTGCTTGGTCAGTGCATTTTTTGGTTCGACCAAAATAGTCATCAAAGCGGCCTCATCCAAGGACTCCAGCGTTGCAACCACAGGCAAACGGCCGATGAACTCAGGAATCAGGCCAAACTTGATTAAGTCTTCAGGCTCAACCTCACGCAGCACTTCACCGACAGCGCGCACGTCTTCCTTGCTCTTCACTTCTGCACCAAAACCAATACCACCTTTTTCGGAGCGATGACGAATGACTTTTTCCAGACCATCGAATGCACCACCGCAGATAAACAGAATATTGGTAGTATCCAGCTGCACAAACTCCTGGTTTGGATGCTTGCGTCCGCCTTGTGGGGGAACAGAAGCAATGGTGCCTTCAATCAGCTTCAATAAAGCCTGCTGCACACCCTCACCAGACACATCACGTGTAATGGATGGGTTATCAGACTTGCGCGAAATCTTGTCCACTTCATCAATGTACACAATACCGCGCTGGGCTTTCTCAACGTCGTAATCACACTTTTGCAGTAATTTCTGCATAATATTTTCAACGTCTTCACCTACATAGCCTGCTTCAGTCAATGTTGTCGCATCAGCCATGACAAATGGCACATCGAGCAAGCGTGCCAGTGTTTGTGCCAGTAATGTTTTTCCAGAACCTGTTGGGCCGATCAGCAAGATATTGCTCTTCTGCACTTCAACATCATCTTTACTGGATTGGCTGCCATCAGAAAGTGGGTTATATCCCAACCGCTTGTAGTGATTGTACACCGCTACAGCCAGGTTCTTTTTCGCTTGCACCTGACCAATCACGTATTGGTCAAGGATGGAGCATATTTCCTGTGGTGTCGGCAGTTTTTTATCCGCAGACTTGATCTCGTTCAGGCTCTGAATTTCTTCTCGGATAATGTCGTTGCACAAATCAACGCATTCATCACAAATGAATACAGATGGACCCGCAATCAGTTTTTTCACCTCATGCTGGCTCTTACCGCAAAACGAGCAGTATAAAAGCTTCTCGCTATCAGATTTGTTTGCCATACTCTTCCCCTGCTGGTTGCTCGCTGCTTAAGCAGCGTTACGTGCGGCAATCACCTGATCTACCAAGCCGTAAGCTTTGGCAGCATCAGCGCTCATAAAATTGTCACGATCAGTATCGTTAGCAATCGTTTCAATATCTTGGCCTGTATGTTTAGCCATGATGCCATTCAATTTGTCCTTGAGATACAGGATTTCCTTGGCATGAATCTCGATGTCAGATGCCTGCCCCTGGAAACCACCCAATGGCTGATGAATCATGACACGAGAGTTAGGCAGACAGAAACGCTTTCCTTTGGCGCCAGCAGTTAGCAGGAACGCGCCCATGCTGGCTGCCTGACCAATACACAAAGTGCTTACATCCGGCTTGATAAACTGCATGGTGTCATAAATAGACATCCCTGCAGTCACAGAGCCACCAGGAGAATTGATGTACAAGGAAATATCCTTGTCTGGATTCTCAGCTTCCAGGAACAACAACTGCGCAACAACCAGGTTAGCCGTCATGTCATTGACCGGCCCAACCAGGAAAATCACGCGCTCTTTCAATAAGCGTGAATAGATGTCATATGAACGCTCACCTCGGCCACTTTGCTCAATGACCATTGGAATGTAGCCAAGTCCTTGTGGCTCCATACGTTGTTGCATCATGCTATCGTTCGCGTTCATATAATTCATGGTTTAAGCACCTGCCATCATCAATTCATCAAATTTAATTTTTTTGTTAGTCACTTTAGCCTTATCCAAGACCCAAGCCACCACATTTTCTTCAGTTGCCAGTGCAGCAGGCTCGTCCAGACGTTTAACGTCTGCATAATACCAATTTACCAGCTCGTCAGGCTTTTCAAAGCTTTGTGCAAAGGTATCTACCATGGCGCGCACTTGATCAGCGGTTGCTTGCAAGTTATTGCTGTTCACCAGTTCTGTCAATACCAGACGCAACTTAGCGTTGCGTTGCGCTTGCGCTTCAAATGCAGAAGGCTCCATTGGCACTTGCGCTGGATCCACGCCACGTTGACGCAAATTTTGCGCAGCGACTTGCATTAAACGATTGACTTCAGCGGACACAATCGATTTAGGCAGTTCAAAACTGCTTTCGTCTACTAATGCCTGGAATACAGCCTCCTTGACACGTGCCTTGATGCGTTTGTCAACTTCCTGCTCCAGACTCTGTTTGATTTCAGCCTTCATGGTATCCAGGTTTCCATCTTCCACACCGAGGTTTTTGGCAAATTCGGCATCTACTTCTGGGTAAACCGGCTGTGAAACGGACACGAACTTCACGTCGTAAGTGACTGTTTTACCAGCCAATTGCGCTGGATTATGATCTGCTGGGTAAGTAATATCGAACGTTTTTTCAGCTCCAGCCTTGCCGCCTACCAAAGCATCATCAAATTCTTTGACGCGGCCTGGTTCACCAATCACCAAATCAATCCCACGATCGCCAGTGCTTTCGACTTGCTGACCATCAATAGAAGCCGTTAATGTAATATTGATGCGGTCACCTTTTTTGGACATGCGCTTGACTGGCTCGTAGCTGACACGCTGCTTCACTAACACATCCAATGTTTTTTCAACATCGGCGTCAGTTAACTCCAGTGTTGGACGTTCAATTTTCACTTTGGCCAGGTCACCCACCACCACTTCTGGGAAAATCTCAAAAGTAGCAATGTATTCAAACTCTTCAGCCGC
>DATMSK010000095.1:0-16372 GCA_035565395.1 Methylophilus sp.
CGCAAAAAAGCGGTCATTGACGAAAAGATCGAGCAGGCCAATCAGGAAAAAGGCCTGCTGCTGATCCTCACTGGCAACGGCAAAGGCAAGAGCTCTTCCGCCTTTGGCATGGTGGCCCGTGCACTGGGCCACGGCATGCGTGTCGGCGTCGCTCAATTTATCAAAGGCCGCTCAGATACTGGCGAAGAAGCCTTTTTCCGTCAGCATCCTGCTGTCACCTGGCATGTGCTGGGCGAAGGCTTTACCTGGAACACCCAAGACCGCCAGCGCGACACTGAAACCGCGATGCGCGGCTGGCAAATTGTTGCGCAGATGCTGCAAGACCCTGCGATCAATCTCGTGGTGCTGGACGAACTCACCTACACCTTCAAATATGGCTACCTAGATGAGCAAATGGTACTGGACGCCATCGCTAACCGCCCGCCCATGCAGCATGTGGTGATCACTGGCCGCGGCGCTTCTGAGGCATTGAGAAATGCTGCGGATACGGTATCAGAACTCATGGACGTCAAGCACGCCTGGCGCGCAGGCATCAAAGCCCAGGCCGGGATAGACCTGTAATGCAATCCACCTCAGCAAGCTGCCATGCCATGTTGATGGCGGCCCCGGCATCAGGGCAAGGCAAGACCATGACCACCGCCGCCCTAGCGCGCGCCTACCGTCGCCGTGGGCTGCGCGTGCAGGCGTTCAAATGCGGGCCAGATTTTATCGATGGGATGATCCTGGAGGTTGCCACCGGTAAACCGGTGTATAACCTCGACCTTGGCATGTGTGGTGAAGCAGATGCACAGCGATTGCTGCATCAGGCGGCACAAAACAATGACGTGATACTGCTTGAAGGTGTGATGGGCTTGTATGATGGCAAGCCCTCATGTGCCGACATCGCCGAGCGTTTTGGCATCCCGGTTGCGTTGGTCATCAATGCCAAAGCCATGGCGCAGACCTTTGCCGCCATTGCCTATGGCTTATATGCATTCAAGCCAGCTCTCAAACGTGCCGGTGTGATTGCCAACCAAGTCGGCAGTGATGGCCATGCCAAGATGATTAAAGAAGCTTTACCAGCTGACATTCCCTGGCTGGGCGCCATGAAACATGATGTCCAACTGAGTTTGCCAGAACGCCACTTGGGCCTGCATCTGGCGCAGGAAATCGCCGATATTGACCTCCGCATAGAAGCCGCCGCGCAACTGCTGGGGCCAGACCTGCCATTGCCACCTGCAGTGGATTTTACGGCGCCAGAAAAACAAGACATCCCGCCATTACTGCAAGGTAAAACCATAGCCGTGGCCAAAGACGCTGCCTTCTGTTTTACCTACCAGTCCAATCTTGATTTGTTGCAAACGCTTGGTGCAAAAGTGACTTTTTTCTCGCCATTGCATGATGCGCAATTACCCTCAGCCGATGCCTACTGGCTACCTGGCGGTTACCCGGAATTGCATCTAGAGCAGCTACAACATAACCACAGCATGCGCGAAAGCTTGCATGCCACTGCCATGGCAGGAAAACCCATATTGGCAGAATGTGGCGGCATGCTCGCACTGGGCGAACGCTTGAATGGTCAACCCGTGTTTGGTTTACTGCCGGGTCACAGCGAGATTCAAACCAAGCTACAAGGGTTGGGCACACAGCATGCAACGTTTTCATCAACGAGCGATGACTCAGCCAGCATAGGCGCGCATACGTTTCACTATGGCAAATTTGAAACCGACCTGCCGGTGATTGCGCAAGGCAAAGGCAAATATGGCGCTGGTGAGCCGGTGTATCGCCAGAACAATATCACCGCCAGCTTTTTGCATTTTTACTTCCCGTCCAATCCACCCCTGGCGGCACAGTTTTTCCTGCCATGAGTTTCGCCTATCCGGATGCCGATAAAGCGGCCATTTATAAAGTGATTGCCGAGCGGCGCGACATGCGGCATTTTTTGCCAACGCCGATTGCGCCAGAATTACTGCAAAAACTGTTGCAAGCCGCCCATCACGCGCCCAGTGTCGGCCTGATGCAGCCATGGCGCTTTATCCGCATCAGCGATACCACATTACGCCAAGCCATCCACGCACTGGTCGACGAAGAACGCAAGCACACCGCGCAAGCGATTGGCGAATATGAAAATACGGCCCGTATGGCTGAGTTTATGCGCCTGAAAGTCGAAGGCATTCTGGACTGTGGCGAACTGCTGGTAGCAACGTTATGTGACCAGCGTGAAAAATATATTTTTGGCCGCCGTACGTTGCCGGAAATGGATCTGGCCTCGGTCAGCTGCGCCATTCAGAATTTGTGGCTAGCCGCGCGCGCTGAAGGCATAGGCATGGGCTGGGTCAGCCTGTTTGACCCGCAAAAACTGGCGCAATTACTGGGCATGCCTGACGGCGCAAAACCCGTCGCCATTTTATGCCTGGGTTATGTGAATACGTTTTACAAATCGCCCATGCTGGTGGAAGAAGGCTGGTCCACAGAAAAACCGCTTTCTGACATGGTGATGGAGAATGGCTGGCAAACAGACGAAAGTAACAAACCATGAAGCACTGGCCGCAACGCATCGTCTGTCTGACCACGGAAACAGTGGAAGTCCTTTATCTGCTGGGCGAACAAGACCGCATTGTCGGCATCTCAGGCTTTACCACGCGTCCGGCCATTGCCCGTAAAGAGAAGCCAAAAATCAGCGCCTTCACCAGCGCCAATATTGAGAAAATCCTGGCGTTACAGCCTGACCTGGTACTGTGCTTCTCCAACTTGCAGGCTGACATTGCGGCGGCGCTGATCAAGGCCGGTTGCCAGGTACATGTGTTTAACCAACGCAGCCTGGATGAAACCTTGCAAATGATACTCACCGTCGGCGATTTAGTCGGTGCCAGTGACAAAGCGAGGCAATTGGTAGAAGGTTATCAGTCTCAACTGGACGCGGCACGCCTGCAAGCGGCCAAATTGCCACGCAAACCCAAAGTCTATTTTGAAGAATGGGATGCGCCCATGATGTGCAGCATCCGCTGGGCAGCTGAACTGATTGAAGCGGCGGGCGGCGAGGATTGCTTCCCTGAATTGAGCCAGTTTCATAGTGCCAGAGACCGTCAAGTGACAGCAAACCAAGTGTTGGCCAGACAGCCGGATATTATTATTGGCTCTTGGTGCGGCAAAAAATTCCAGCCGGAAAAAGTAAAAGCAAGACCAGGCTGGCAGGCCATGCCTGCCGTCAGCGATGGTCACCTTTACGAAATCAAGTCAGTGGATATTTTACAACCCGGGCCGGCGTTATTTAGCGAAGGCCTGGTGCAACTGCAAACCATCATTCATCGCTGGCAACAACAAGGGGGTCATTCATGACGACACACCTGATTTTAGGCGGGGCACGCAGTGGTAAAAGCGCTTATGCCGAACGCCTGGCCTCGGCACTTGAGTATCCAGTCACTTATATCGCCACCGCACAAGTTTATGACGACGAATTTGCAAAACGTGTGGCACATCATAAAACCCGCCGTCCACCTTATTGGGGATTGGTCGAAGCGCCATTTAATCTGGGACAAACTTTGCTAGATAACGATGCGCCAGAGACTTGCCTGATTGTGGATTGCCTGACTTTATGGCTGGCACAGTGCATTTGCCCCGATTGCGATAAACCAGAGCGCCTGGACTGGCAGGCAGAAAAACAGGCCTTGCTGAACGCCCTGCCGCAATTGCAAGCCCACGTATTTCTGGTCAGCAACGAGGTTGGCATGGGCATTGTGCCGCTGGGTGAAATCAACCGCCAGTTTCAGGATGAACAAGGTCGCTTAAACCAACATGTGGCGGCCATCGCAGATCAAGTCAGTTTTATTGCTGCAGGCTTGCCGTTAAAGCTTAAATAACAAGAAAGCACACGTATGAAAAAGTTGTCCCTCGCCCTGATCGTTTTAATGACCTCACTGGCTGCCGAGGCGCATGTCCCGTTTTTAAAACCTAACCAGTTCAATGTCACGCATCACCGCTTGACAATTGAATCTGCGTTTACCGAGTTTCCGTTCCAGGCTGACTTTGCCATGGACTCGCCTAACTTCACGATCACCTCACCGTCTGGCGAGGTCTCGGCCATCCAGCCGATCGCCAAAACCAAGGCTGCGGTATATCTGGAACCCACACTCAAAGTAGAAGGCACCTACCGTATCAGCACGGGGCAACGCGTCGGTCCCGTGTATAAAGCCGTGGAAACGCCGGATAAAAAACTCTACTTCGCAGCTGACATGAAACGCGTCGCCGGTAAGCCAACCACCATGAACTACTACAGCTATGCCGATACCTATATTTTTAAAGGCCAGCAAAACTATGTGGCTAAACCTTTTAACAAAGGTCTGGAGATTATTCCACTGGCGTCACCTAACGGTTTATTACTCGGCGGTGAGTTAAGCTTTCAGGTGTTGGAGCATGGTCAACCCGTCCCCAATGCACGTATTATTGTGGTGACGGATAATGAGCACTTTATCAAACACCGCATTGAAGATTTGTACGATGTAGAAAATGTCAGGGCGTCCAACCTGCATGCTAACCAGCAAGGTATATTTAGCTTTAAACCACAGAAAGCCGGGCTGAATTTTCTGTTTGTGACGGTTCACCACCAGCTTAATCCAGCGTTGTGGGAGAGCCTGAACGCGTCGTTGACGCTGGAAGTTAATTTACCAGTAGACGTACAAAGCAAACCTTAAGCGCAAGATAAGAAAGGAATTCTCTATGCCCACCTCGACATTTCAACTCAAAGGTGAATACATCGCGCTCTGTGACTTGCTTAAACTGGAAGGCGTTGCGGATAGCGGCGGTCAGGGAAAATCCATGGTAGCGGAAGGCTTGATTAAGGTAGATGGTGCCATTGAGCGCAGAAAAACCGCCAAAATCCGCGCCGGGCAAGTGGTGCAGGCGTTTGAGCAAACCATCAAGGTGGTTGCGACTTAACCTGGCGCAAACCCTTTGGGCAGATAGGGCGCAAGCGTGCGCCAGTGAAAGTGCTGCTGTACACTGTCTGCCAGCTTCTCCAGACTCTGCTCGCGTAACTGCGTGTAATCGTAAGCCACCTGCTCAGACACCCCGGCCCATTGCAACCAGGCGGCACAGGCTTGCGGGTGATCAAACAAGCCGTGAATATAACTACCCGCAACCTGGCCATCAGTTGACCTTGCGCCTTCTGCCATGCCGTCCATCAGGTGTACAGGATGCTGCAAGGCCGGGCCACGGCTCACTCCCATATGAATCTCATAGCCCTGCACACTCGCCTCGGCAAAGGCGAGCTTGCCAGCAACCTGCTTGAGCTGCTTGTGTGGCTCTAATGTCGTTTCCATATCCAGCCAACCCAGGCCAGCACTACTGCCCGCTTCGCCTTCAATCGCTAATGGATCATGCAAAGCCTGGCCCAGCATTTGGAAGCCGCCGCAAATGCCCAGCACTTTGCCGCCGTAACGTAAATGGCGCGCAATGACGGACTCCCAGCCATGCTCACGTAAGGCAGCTAGATCTCCGCGTACATTCTTACTACCAGGCAAAATGATTAAATCCGCCGCGGGCACAGGCGCATTCAAATGCGCAAACTTGAGGTCTACTTGCGGGTGCAGGCGTAAAGCATCAAAGTCGGTATGGTTAGCGATATGTGGCAATATGGGTACAACCACCGTCAGTTGAACCCCTGCTTTTTGAGTATTGCTTTTTGCCACCGCATCTTCCGCTTCCAGATGCAAATCATGCATATAGGGCAACACGCCTATCACCGGCTTGCCGGTACGCTCCTCCAGCCAATCCAGTCCAGGCTGCAACAAGGCGATATCGCCACGAAATTTATTAATGACAAAACCGACTACCCTGGCCTGTTCGCTCTCGGACAATAGCGCGAGTGTGCCGACCAAGTGCGCAAATACACCGCCTTTATCAATATCTGCAACCAGAATCACCGGGCAATCGACCGCTTCGGCGAACCCCATATTGGCAATATCGTTGGCACGCAGATTAATCTCGGCAGGACTGCCCGCCCCCTCCACCATGATGCAGTCATATTGCTGCTGTAAGCGCTGATAAGATTGCAACACGGCCTGCATCGCGGTTTTTTTATAGTCGTGGTAAGTACTCGCTTCCTGATTACCGACCACCTGGCCGTGAATAATCACCTGGCAGCCCGTGTCAGAATTCGGCTTAAGCAACACTGGGTTCATATCGGTATGCGGAGGCAATCCGCAGGCCATCGCTTGCACCGCCTGCGCTCTGCCAATCTCACCGCCATCAGCGGTCACGGCGGCATTGAGCGCCATGTTTTGCGGCTTGAATGGCACCACTGCCACGCCACTGCGGTACAATACGCGGCACAATCCGGCCACCAGCGTACTTTTACCGGCATCCGACGTGGTGCCCTGAACCATCAATGTTTTCACTGCCTGCTTATCCATGCCCCGATTATCTCACACTCGCCCTGCTTGCCTGTGGCGCGGTGCTGCTTGATTTCTGGCTGGGTGAACCACGGCGCTGGCATCCACTGGTCGGGTTTGGCTGGCTTGCCTCCCAAGTGGAAAAATACTTTAATCCTTTACCCAAACAAGCCCAGCGCAGCCAATATCTCACCGGCGTGCTGGGCGTCTGCCTGGTTGTATTACCAATTGTCATGAGCAGCCTTCTACTCATGTACTGTTCATTTTGGCTGGCATTATCATTACACCTCTATCTCCTGTATTTTGCCATCGGCCACCGTAGCTTGCGCCAGCATGGCCTGGCCGTTTATCACGCTTTGCAGGCGGGCCAGTTTCAACAGGCACAGCGGGCCACCGCCTACATGGTCAGCCGGGATGTGGAAGCCATAGAACCCGTCAGCGCCACCATAGAGTCTTTGCTCGAAAACGGCAACGACAGTGTGTTTGGCGCGCTGTTCTGGTTTTTTGTCGCAGGTGGTCCTGGCGCGTTGACTTATCGCCTGGTCAACACGCTGGATGCCATGTGGGGCTACCGCACTCCACGTTATTTCTATTTTGGCTGGGCCGCTGCCCGGCTCGACGATGTGCTCAACTATCTTCCAGCCCGCCTGACTGCGCTGACTTACGCCTTGCTTGGTCATACAGCGCTTGCATGGCAGTCCTGGCGCGCGCAGGCGCCATTATGGGATAGCCCAAACGCTGGGCCGGTCATGTCCGCAGGCGCAGGCGCGCTGAATGTGCAATTGGGCGGTCGCGCCCGCTATCACGGTGAGTGGCATGACCGCCCTCGCCTGGGCACCCATACAACTCCGGTAGCTGAAGATATTCCCAGGGCATTGCAGTTGGTGAGTAAGGGCATGCTGAGCTGGCTAGTCGTGGCTGTATTAACTGGAGCGTTGGCCTATGCTTGAGCATGGCGGCAATTTGCAGCAAGCCGCGCAGCAATACGGCCGGCCACTCTCATACTGGCTGGATGTATCGACCGGTATCAATCCGCAACACTACCCGATTCCGGCATTGGCGCCTGCACTGTTTCAACGCCTGCCACCAGCCACCGAGCACCTGCATGCGGCCGCACGGACGTATTACGGCTGCCAGCATGTGCTGGCCTGTGCAGGCTCACAGGCTGCCTTGCAACTATTGCCAAGCTTGCGTGCGCCTTGCCGCGTGGCGATGCCGCGCACCATGTATCAGGAGCATGCATATGCCTGGCAACGCGCCGGACATCAGGTACAGTTTTTTGAGCAGACACCGGGTCAAGACCTGCTCAATCAGTCGGATGTATTACTGGTATGCAACCCCAATAACCCGACCGGGCATCTATATGCTCCAGACACCTTGCTAGACTGGCATGCGCAACTGGCCGCCCGGGGTGGTTGGCTAGTCGTCGACGAAGCGTTTATGGACACAACACCGCAGTACAGTCTCGCCAGCCATACCGGACAGCCAGGGTTATGGGTATTGCGATCACTGGGAAAATTTTTCGGGCTGGCAGGACTGCGAGTGGGCTTCTTACTCGGGGAGCCAGAGGCCCTGACACAAGTGGAATCATTACTTGGCCCATGGACCATCACCGGCCCCAGCCAAACGATTGCCAGCCAGGCCTTGGTCGACTATGACTGGCAACAACAGATGCGCACGCATCTGCCAGCACATTCTAAGCAATTAGCGCAATTACTTGGCCTGCACGGGCTCACACCCAGTGGCGGTACCCATTTATTCCAATATGTGCCGCATCAAGCCGCTTGGCAGTTGCAGCAAGCCCTAGCCAAAGAAGGCATCTGGACGCGTTATTTTGAGTCACCCTCTGCACTTCGTTTTGGCTTGCCTCCAGCAGGTGACTGGGCGCGGCTAGACCAGGCATTACAACACGCCACTAACCAGTTAAGTGGTTAACGACCTTGACCACCGCGGCCATTTTTCGGGCATACTCATCGTCACTCGCACTCAAGCCCCACATCACGCCCATTTGATTTTCCAGTGGCTGATTTTGACTCACCTTCCATTTGCCGGTGAGCTCAGTGACCGTCATTTCAATCCCAACCACCGCCTGCATCAACTTGTCAAGAAAGCCAGCAGGCGCATCTTCAAGTTGCCAAGGCTCTGCAAAGCCGGCTTCATGCTGGGCCGTAAGGGCCTCCAGATGTGCGCGTAACCAGTTCACATCCTCTATGACCCGCAACTTGCCACGCGCATGTACCACCACATAATTCCAGGTGGGTACGACCATGCCTGTTCTGACCTTGCTGGGGTAGCACGAAGGACTAATATACGTATGCGGCCCATGAAAAACAGCCAAGACATCAGTGTCGCCTTGAACCGTTTGCCATAGCGGATTTGCTCGCGCCAGATGACCAGTCAGCACACCATTTCCATCCAAATACAACGGCAGATGATTCACTTCCACACCCGTCGCTGTCGTCATGACCAATGTGGCGAAGGGATAGACACGGATCAGGTCATCCAACGCATCCTTACCTGGAGCCGCAAAATTTTTGGGGATATACATAGCAAAAAGCTGATTTCACTCTTGATGACTGGAGGGCAAAACAAGTAACTGCCCCCTGACCATGACCATCGCCTGATAGGGTTCAGGTGTAGACTTGCACGCCATACGCATATTGGTCACACACACTGTTTGATCAGCTTCGTTCATAGCTTGCTTGCGATGGGCATATTGGCCATAGGCTACAGGTAGCAATACTATGACGAGTAAAAATATTCCGATGGCACGCATTGCATATCCCTTCCCGGTTGAATCATTGCATCTTACTGATCAATACCTGTACACTACATATACAATCTAAAGATCAATATAGACACTGTACAGGTCAAAACACCATGCCAGTTACGCCACCACTGATTACCCTGAACTCCCAAGATTCGGTGCCTCTTGTCGAGCAAATCGTCACCGGCGTTAAACAACTGGTGGAGCAGCGTGTGTTGCGCAGTGGTACGCGGTTACCGTCTATCCGCGACTTTGCCATTCAGCATGGCATTAGCCGCTTCACGGTAGTGGATGCTTATGATCGCCTGGTGGCATTAGGCTACCTGCTGTCACGACGTGGCTCCGGCTTTTATGTCGCCCCGCTTAACAAGCCAGAAGAAAGTGTCTCGCAAACCTCTTACCTGGACAGAGCAGACGATGTGCTATGGTTGCTGCATAACACATTCAGGGATGTGCCAGATGCCATCCGGCCTGGTTGTGGTTGGTTACCCAAGGACTGGCTGGATGAAAAGGTCATTCAAAAAAGTCTGAATGAACTATCGCGTAAATCGGGGTATTTTTTAACGGGCTACGGCGATGTGAGGGGATATTTACCGCTACGACAACAGCTTGCACAAAAAAACCTGGCCGACAGCGGCATTCATGCCGAAGCCAAGCACATCCTCATGACCAATGGCGCGTCGCATGGCCTGGACCTGGTGGCACGGCTATTGATTAAGCCAGGGGATGTCGTGCTGGTAGATGATCCTGGCTACTACACCCTGTTTGGCTTCCTGAAATCCATGGGCGCCCGCATTATGGGTGTGCCGCGTCTGCTCAATGGCCCAGATGTCAGTGTCTTGCAGCAGCTATTGCAAGAACATCGGCCTAAACTATTTTTCACCAACACTGTTTTACATAACCCCACCGGCACCAGTACCAGCTTGTCAGTCGCGCACCAGATACTGCAGCTGGCAGAAAAATATGGCTTGTACATTGTGGAAGATGATATTTACGGTGATTTTCATCCGCAGAATGCCACGCGCCTGGCGGCACTCGACCAGTTAAACCGTGTCATTTACGTCAGCAGTTACTCCAAGACCATTTCGGCCAGTTTGCGCGTGGGATTCATTGCCTGCCAGGCCGACCTTGCCAACAGGTTGCTCGACCTGAAATTATTGACGGGGCTAACCAGTTCCGAAATCAACCAGCGTGTGATGCATCAAATCCTGGTGGAAGGCCGGTACCGAAAACATATGGAAAAGGTCCGTAGCCAGCTAGAGGTCAAAAGAACACAGGTGATACACGCACTGGAGGAATGTGGATTAAGCATACACGCAGAACCTGCCGGTGGCATGTTTGTTTGGGCGAAACTGGCCAATGGCAAAAACGCAGCAGAAATCGCCAGTGAAGCATCGAAGCTAAATATCATGCTGGCACCTGGCAACCTGTTCCGTCCCTATCAGGAACCTTCATCATGGCTGCGCTTTAATGTGGCGCATTGTGAAGATGGCAAGGTATTCGAGTTATTGAAAAACGCCTAACCCGACAAGGTTAACGGTTTACAAATTCAACCTTGGGAATCGCTCCCGAAAGATCCAACCGCGTCAGGCTGGCGTAATCCACATGAAAGCGGAACAAGCCTTTGAGTTGCATATTGAGCACGTGTGCGATCAAGGCCCGTATCATGCCGCCATGGGTCACAACCAATACATGCTGACCGCTATGACGTGCCTGTACTTCCTGTAAAAAATCAATGCCACGCTGCTGCAACCCGGCAAAAGTTTCGCCATTGGGCGGGGCCAGCTCGGCATAGTTTTGCGCCCACACATCAAACAGTTCACGCGGGATATCATTCCAGGACTGCATTTCCCAATCGCCAAAATGCAGTTCCTTCAGGCGCTCATCATGCAAAATACCATCAAACCCGAGTGCATGCGCCAGCTTGCTGCAGCGTTGCAGTGGACTGCTATAAACCGCATCCACCTGCTCATGAATCAGTTTTTGTTTGAGCTGCGACAGCTCACTGGCAAAGTTAATCGAAACGTCGATGTCACTCTGGCCGTAACAGATACCTTCAGCAATTTGCAAACTCGTATGCCGGACTAAAGTCAGCTTCATGCCAAATGCTCCCAGGCCAGCAAGCCTAAATAAAAAGCCACTTCAGTCAATTGCTGGGCTGCCCCCAGTGTATCGCCGGTATAGCCTTGTAACTGACGCAGGATCAGGCGTCGCCACCACCACCAAATACCGAACACTGGTAGCGCTGTCATGAGCAGAAACCTGCCAGCGGCCATTGCCGAGTGATTCACACCCAACATGGCTGAAAAGCCTAGCCAGCATATGAGGCCACAGGCAGTGGCACACCAAACATCCTGTCGCGTCAAAGTGGTCGCCAGTGGCTTGGACTTGCCTTTAAAACGTACATAACTCGCCGTCGCCATAATGTACACCGCTGCCAGCCGGCTCAGGGCATGTGCCGCAATCAAGGCAAACGGCAAGATCGCTGGCGTGAGTGCTGACAAGGCCTGGAATTTGAACATTAGCATGCCAATCAGCGCAATCGCGCCGTAGCTGCCCAGGCGCGAATCCTGCATAATCTCCAGCTTACGGTCGCGGGTCATGCCGCCGCCAAGGCCATCCGCACTGTCGGCCAGGCCATCTTCGTGAAAAGCACCCGTCACATAAATCGTTGCCGCCATGCTGCTTAAAATCGCTAACGCGGGCGGCAATAGCCAACTTGCCAGCCACCAAACCACCGCAGCAAGCAGGCCGACAAGCAGGCCGACAAGCGGGAAATACCTTGCCGCGTGATTGAGGTCAGACTCCTGAAAGTCTGCCACTGCTGGCACCGGTAGTCGTGTAAAAAAACCGACTGCCAGCAAAAAATAATGCCATTGCAGCTTCACGGGACTGACCCTCACGTCACTACCCGTCACTGCTGTTGCTCACTGACGCCAGCGCTGTCGAAGCTGGCCATTTCATTGAGGAAGGCCACGGCGGACTGCACCAGAGGATAAGCCAGCACAGCACCGGTGCCTTCACCCAGGCGCAGGGATAAATGCAGCAATGGCTGCGCCTTGAGGTGCGACAACATAATGCTATGCCCGCTTTCATCAGAGCAATGGGCAAATACGCAATAATCCACCACTTGCGGATAGAGTTTAGCTGCTACCAGCAACGCAGAGGTGGCAATAAAACCATCTATCAGCAAAATCACCCTGGCTTCAGCCGCCGCCAGCAATGCCCCCACCATCATGGCGATTTCAAAGCCACCAAATACTGCGAGGGCGTGCAATGGCTCTTTTTCCGACACATGGTGATGTTGCAGGGCAGAGGTCAGGATAGACAGCTTGTGATGCAAGCCCTTGTCAGTCAAACCAGTGCCACGACCAACACACTGGTGCATGGGCAAGCCACACAACACGCTCATGAGACAGCTGGCACTGGAAGTATTGCCTATGCCCATTTCACCCAATGCCAGCACATTACAGCCTTGAGCAATGACGTCACGCGCGATCTGTGCACCGCGTGTAATGGCTTGCGCGCACTGCTCGGCCGTCATGGCGGGCTGATGCAGGAAGTTCACTGTTCCCATCCCGATCTTGGCATCAATCAGCATCGGATGTGGCTGCAACACGGCATTCACGCCACTATCAATGACATGCAAGTCAAATCCATGTTGGCGCGCGAACACATTAATCGCCGCGCCACCGTTCAGGAAGTTCAGCACCATTTGCGCGGTCACTGCCTGCGGGTAAGGGCTGACACCTTCCGCCACA
Source organism: Methylophilus sp. (assembly GCA_035565395.1). Classification (GTDB taxonomy): domain Bacteria; phylum Pseudomonadota; class Gammaproteobacteria; order Burkholderiales; family Methylophilaceae; genus Methylophilus. The sequence goes on from DATMSK010000095.1 coordinate 12,897, forward strand.
ATGCCATGATCGCCTGCAAATACCAGCATGGTTGGTTGCTGCAACAGCGGATGCTCGGTTTGCTGCACCAGCCCAACCTGAATGGCCAGGCTTTCCAGCCGCCCGAGGGCACCCAGGGGTTTGGTTTTTTGGTTGATGCGTTGAATGAGTGCCGTTTGTAAGACCTCATTCTGGATAGGCGTAATCTGGAAATTTTGCATATTGTTATTTTACCGATCAAAACTGAAGCGTATCAGAATTATCTGTTGACTCACCTATAAAAAAGCCCCGCTATCGCGGGGCAGGGCTCTAAGGATCACACACGCAAAAAATCAACCAATCTTGACCGGGACGTAGATTTTGTTTTCACCCCGCATGACCAGCAATGCGACATTTCTACCGTTCTTGGTCAATTTATCCCGTAGCTGCGTCACATCTTTCACCTGATCACCATTCACAGCGAGAATCACGTCTCCAGGCTGGATACCGGCAGCTGCAGCCGGGCCCTTCGCGACCTCTTCAACCAACAACCCTTGATGAAGCTGTGTTTGCGCCATCTCTTGCGAAGTCAGCGGCCGTACACTGACCCCCAGATTAGGCTGCTGGCTATCCGGCAAAGCGGCAGGCCCGGCTTGCGCCGTTTGCATTTCATCAATGCGCACCGAGAGTTTCCTCAACTGCTTGTTACGCCAAACTTCAACATTGACGGTACTGCCCGGTTTCACACTGGCGACCATGGGTGGCAAATCACTAGAACGGTCGATGCTCTGACCATTGAATGTCACAATCACGTCACCAGGCTCCAAACCTGCTTTATCCGCCGGGCCATTTTTCTCAATATTGCTTACCAGTGCTCCACTGGGTGACTTCAAGCCAAACGAGCTGGCCAAATCCTGGTTGATCGCTTGTACACCAATCCCCAATCGACCACGGCTCACCTTACCTTTTTCCAGCAGTTGCTGTTCAATATTCATGGCCACATCAATCGGGATCGCAAAAGACAATCCCTGGTAACCACCGCTACGGCTATAAATTTGCGAGTTAATGCCAATCACCTCACCGTTCAGATTGAACAATGGGCCGCCAGAGTTACCGGGGTTAATGGCAACATCGGTTTGCAAAAAGGGGACATAGCCTTCATCAGGCAGGGAACGTGACTTCGCCGAAATAATGCCTGCGGTCACGGTGTTGTCAAAACCAAACGGAGAACCAATCGCAACTACCCAGTCACCGACATTACTGTTCTTGGTGCTGCCGATATTCACCGTTGGTAAGTCCTTGGCATCAATCTTCAATACAGCCACATCCGTCAATTTATCGACCCCGATCACCTTGGCCTGGAACTCACGTTTATCTGTCAGTTTCACAGTCACCACTTCCGCTTTGTCGACCACGTGTGCGTTGGTCAGGATCACACCATCAGACTTGACGATAAATCCAGAACCGAGACCATTCATAGGCGTTTCCGTTTGTGGCAGGTTAGGCTGGAAACGGCGGAATAATTCAAACATCGGGTCGCTGGGGTCTAGACCAGGGATCCCTGCGGTCTTGACCATACCGGTCACACTGATATTCACCACTGCCGCACCCTGGCTATTGGCAATACTGGCAAAGTTAGGCAAGGTGATGTACGCACTCGGGGCGGCCATGGTTTTTGCCGAGACAGGTGCAGTCGCCTGCGCGCGATTGACCAGCGTATCTCCTTTGACCCAATACCCTGCGCCAAACAAGGCAGCCACGGCGAGGGGAACAGTCACCCAATGGGTAACTCTGGACTGTAAAAATGATTGCATCACAGTTTCCTTTCTTGCGTATCAATCCATTCATCCCGCGATCAATCCACGGGTTTCTGCGGATATGAGCGATAAAACCGCCATGAAGTTTCACTGTTTTTGTATCTTAATTGTATCCGCAGGCATCTCAGTTCTAGTACCGGCTCCCAACCAGACAAAGGCTTGCGTGATACACTGCGTCTTTTGTTTTTTGACCTGAGTCATGGCAGATTTACCGTCTTTTCTGAAGCCTTACTGGCCACGTCGCATGACCGGCACGCTGCGCGATTACGCTCGGGCTGCGATTGGTGCCGGACTAGGTATCTTGTCCACCGGCCTGATTTCACTGGCAGCTGTTGCCGGTGATTGGCATGGCTTAGTCTTCCTGATTGCACCCATGGGCGCTTCAGCCGTGATCCTGTTTTGCTTGCCCTCAAGCCCACTCGCCCAACCCTGGGCCATATTGGCCGGAAATACACTTGCCGCAATCGCGGGCGTATTTTTTACCCAAGTGCTGCCTGGCCAGCTGGTATTTGCGGCTGCCTTGGCCATGTTCACGGCGATTGCACTGATGTTTGCCTTACGTTGCCTGCACCCTCCCAGCGGCGCAGTTGCGTTGACTGCCGTGTTAGGTGGAGACGCTATCCACCAACTGGGCTATGGCTTTGTCTGGTGGCCGGTATTGGCCAATAGTGCATTACTGGTTTTGTCCGCCTGGCTCTATCACACGTTGACTGGCTACCGTTACCCGGCCGTGCATCATGACCATACGCCGACATCGCCAACGCATCTGCACTACCAGTTCGGCTTCAAACAGGAGGATCTACAAGCCGCGCTGGGCCAGTTCCATGAAGTACTGGACATCAACCCTGAACAGTTACAAAGCCTGCTGGAAAAAACCGAACTGATTGCCTATCAGCGCAAACTGGAAGCCATCGAGTGCCGGCAAATCATGCGTCCTGTGCCAACCACCTTCGAGTTTGGAGATTCACTGGAAACGGCCTGGCAAATCATCCTCAAACAGGCAGAACCTGCCATCCCGGTAGTCAACAAGGCCCAGTTAGTGATCGGTTTACTAAGCGTGTCCGACTTCATGCGACATGCCAAGGCTGAAAGCTACCACGAAGTGGCGCCCGCACTCAAACGCCTGATACGCTGGTCACCAACCACGCACAGTGACAAACCCGAGGTGGTTGGGCAGATCATGACCACACCTGCCATCACCATCTCTGAGCATATGCATCTCATGCATACCATTCCGCTGATGACCAGCCATCATTTGCAATTGCTGCCGGTGGTCGACCACGCCAATAAACTGGTTGGCATCCTCACGCAAACCGACGTGATACGTGCCCTTTACCGCTAGTGTTTTTCGGGCCTTTCCAATTTCTGGAAAGGCACAATCACTTCGCGCGAGGCCAGTACAATCTCTCGCAAGAAACACAAGAGGCCGAGGATTAATGAGGCCATCGAAACAATAAAAGAGACCATGACCAGGTGCGGTAAGCGCAGACCAGTCTCCACGGAGACAAACATACTGGCAATCGAGACACAAATACACAACGCCGCAAGCGTAGCCAGGCCAATGGCCCGCCGCAACCATTTGGTACGGCGCACAATGATTTTCAACTCATCTTTAAAGCGCTCACGCTTTTCTTCTGGCACATCCGTCAAGAATCGGGCGCGATCTATCGATCGCCCTAAACGCCCGATCAATACCCCCAG
>DATMSK010000096.1:0-4888 GCA_035565395.1 Methylophilus sp.
CAGGTACTGCGCGACAACAACCTGCACACTGTGTGTGAAGAGGCCAGCTGCCCCAATATTGGTGAATGTTTTAGCGGTGGCACGGCCACCTTCATGATTTTGGGTGACATTTGTACCCGCCGCTGCCCGTTCTGCGATGTGGCGCACGGTAAGCCACTGCCGCCAGACCCGAAAGAACCGGAAAACCTGGCACGCACCATTGCCCAGATGAAATTGCGTTATGTGGTCGTCACGTCCGTAGACCGCGATGATTTACCTGACGGCGGTGCCCAGCATTTTGTCGACTGCATCCGTGCCATCCGCGAACAATCTCCCGATATTAAAATCGAAATCCTGGTGCCGGATTTCCGTGGCCGCCTCGACGTTTCACTGAAAATCTTGCGTGAAGCGCCACCAGATGTCATGAACCATAACCTGGAAACCGTGCCCCGCCTGTATAAACAGGCGCGCCCGGGCTCTGATTACCAGCATTCGCTCAACCTGCTCAAAGAATTCAGCCATATGTATCCGGATGTCCCAACCAAATCAGGTTTGATGTTGGGCTTAGGCGAAACCGATGAAGAGATACTGGAAGTCATGCGCGACTTGCGTGCACACAACGTGAGTATGCTGACACTAGGGCAATACCTGCAACCCAGCGTGCACCATTTACCAGTACTACGCTACGTCACACCAGATACGTTTGCCTGGTTTAAACAGCAAGCCGACGCTATGGGCTTTGACAATGCCGCTAGCGGCCCTATGGTGCGCAGTAGTTATCATGCGGATCAGCAGGCGCACGCCGTGATTGAGCAACAAGCATAATTGAAAGACAGCGCCAACCTACCGGCCTGAATAAAAACAAATACAGGAGCAAATGATGGTTCCCCATTTAACGACGGCTTTGAGTGGTCCACTAGTCCCGCTGGAAAAGCGCATGCTGGATGCCATGCCGGATATTGAACACTGGTTCCGTACGCAATGGCAGGAAGTCGCCGCACCGTTTTATGCCAGCGTCGATTTACGTAATGCCGGCTTTAAATTGGCCCCTGTAGATACCAACCTGTTTCCAGGCGGTTTCAATAACCTGAATCCTGAGTTCCTTAGCCTGTCTGTGCAAGCAGCCCAGGTCGCTGTCGAAAAAATCTGTCCGGACGCACGCCGTTTATTGCTGATTCCGGAAAACCATACCCGCAACACCTACTATCTGCGCAATGTGGTCGAGCTCTGTAATATCCTCAAAGCCGCAGGGATGGAAGTACGTGTTGGTAGCTTGTCACCAGAAATTACCGAAATCACAAGACTGGAAACGCATGATGGCCTGCCACTGATATTGGAACCATTAGTGCGTGAAAAGAATCGCCTGCAATTAAAAGCGGTCAGTTTTGAAGGCGTGGATTATCCGGCGTTTGATAGCTGTGCCATTCTGCTCAACAATGATTTATCAGGTGGTGTACCTGACATGCTACAAAATCTGGAGCAGACGTTAATTCCACCACTGCATGCCGGTTGGTTTACCCGTCGCAAGTCGCAGCATTTTGCCGCCTATGACAAAGTGGTCGCTGAATTTGCCAAGGTACTGAATATCGACCCATGGATGCTGAATCCCTATTTTGACACTGCCAGTGGAATTGATTTTCATGCCCGTGTCGGTGAAGACCAGCTGGCCGATAAAGTCGATGCCATGCTGAAGAAAATCCAGGCCAAGTACGACGAGTACGATATCAAACATGAGCCATTTGTGATTGTGAAAGCCGATGCCGGCACTTATGGCATGGGGATTATGAGCGTGAAATCAGCAGACGAAGTGCGTGATCTCAACCGTAAAACCCGCAACAAAATGTCGGTGATTAAAGAAGGCATGGAAGTCTCTGAGGTGATGATTCAGGAGGGCGTGTATACCTTCGAGAATATCAACGATGCAGTAGCTGAGCCTGTCGTGTACATGATGGATCACTTTGTGATTGGTGGTTTCTACCGCGTGCATACCAGCCGTGGGATTGATGAAAACCTGAATGCGCCAGGCATGCACTTTGCGCCCTTGGCCTTTGAAAAGCCCTGTACCCTGCCCGACTGTGCCGGCGCGCCCGATGCACCGCCTAACCGCTTTTATGCTTATGGCGTGGTTGCCCGCCTGGCGCTTTTGGCTGCTGGCATGGAGCTGCAAGAAAATGACCCATTAAACGCATAAGCACCCTTGGGACACATGATGAAACTGTTGTTTATTCTGGATCCACTAGACGCTCTGGTGACTTATAAAGATACCAGCCTCGCGATGATGCGCGCTGCGCAGGCGCGTGGCCATGAGCTCTGGGTATGTGAGCAACACGACTGGCAGTTACAGCACGATGTTGTCACTGTGGATGCACAGACTTTTGCATTCAATATCGATGGCAGCTGGAAAACCAGTGATAAATCCACCGTCTCCCCGGCCGATTTTGACGCGGTGCTTATGCGTAAAGACCCGCCATTCGATAATGAATACTTGTACAGTACTTACCTGCTTGAACTTGCGCAACAACAGGGTGCACGGATTATCAATGATCCGGCCTCTATCCGCGGCTGGAACGAAAAACTGTCGGTAGCCCGTTTTCCACAATTTGCGCCACCGTTTATCGTCACTAGCCAACAAGACAAAATACTAGCCTTCCTGGGCGAGCATGGCGATATTATCGTCAAACCCCTGGACGGCATGGGCGGCAGTGGCATTTTCCGGTTACGTAAAGATGATCCTAATACTTACGCCATCCTGGAAACACTCACGCAATTTCAAACGCAAACCATCATGGTCCAGCGCTATATCCCCGACATTGTTAAAGGGGACAAGCGCATTTTGGTCATTAATGGCGAACCATTACCTTATGCACTGGCGCGCATCCCTAAAACGGGGGAAACTCGCGGCAATCTGGCCGCAGGTGGCAAAGGCGTGGCTCAGCCCCTGAGTCCACGTGACAAGGAAATTGCTGAGACTGTGGGTAAAATACTCAAGCAGCACGGCCTGTTTTTAGTCGGGCTGGATGTGATTGGCGACTACCTGACTGAAGTCAATGTGACCAGCCCGACCGGGATGGTGGAAATTGCAGCGCAATCGAAAGACTGGACGCCAAGCTGCGACCCAGCCATGATGATGATTGAAGCACTGGAGCAACTCGTTGCTTAAACTCAACTAACTCCACTCGCCAGATTCAGTCTGCAAGATTTTAGCTTTGTCATGTGACTAGTATCGAGTAATCTAACAGCGATGCTGCCGTAGGAGTATGTCATGCGCGTGTTGGTGCTGGGTTCTGGTGTCATAGGGGTCACAAGTGCTTATTACCTGGCATTAAAAGGCTTTGATGTCACCGTCATTGACCGCCAGCCTGCTGTCGGCCTCGAAACCAGTTTTGCCAATGCTGGCCAGATCTCGCCGGGCTACTCAGCGCCGTGGGCTGGGCCTGATGTGCCGCTCAAGGCCCTCAAATGGTTGTTCCAGCGTCATGCACCGTTATCCCTCCGACCAGACTTCAGTCTATGGCAATTGCAGTGGATCGCACACTTTTTACGTAATTGCTCGCTGGAGCGTTACGAGCTTAATAAATCCCGCATGGTAAACCTGGCCGAATATAGCCGCGATTGCCTGCGTGCACTACGCGTCAGTACCGGCATCCAGTACGAACAGCGAAGTCGCGGCACATTGCAAGTCTTCCGTACCCAGAAACAGCTCGATGCTGAAGCCAAGGATATCGCCGTCCTGAGCCATATGGGCGTGCCTTTCCAGCATGTAGACTCCGAGGGTTGTGCGCGCATAGAACCCGCCTTGACCCCGGTTAAAGGCCAACTGCTGGGTGGATTGCACTTGCCTGATGATGAAACTGGTGACTGCCAGCTTTTTACAACGCAGCTGGCGCTAGAAGCAACAAAGCTGGGCGTGCAATTCAGGCAAAACACTCACATCCAGCGGCTGCTCATACAAAAGAACCACCTGCTTGGTGTTGAAGTACACACCGGACATGAGCATATTGAAACGCTGGAAGCAGATCATTATGTGATTGCACTCGGTAGTTATTCACGCCAGTTGATGCAAACGATGGGGTTAAGCCTACCGGTCTATCCCGTCAAAGGCTATTCGCTCACCGTGCCCATCATTAACAGCGATGCCGCACCTGTCTCCACAGTCATGGATGAAACCTATAAAGTCGCCATCACCCGCTTTGACCAGCGCATCCGTGTAGGCGGCATGGCCGAGCTGGCTGGCTTTAACTTAAACCTGAATCCCTGTCGTCGTGACACCCTGGAAATGGTATTAAACGGACTATTCCCTCAAGCTGGCGATAGTTCACAAGCCCAGTTCTGGACCGGCCTGCGCCCGATGACACCAGACGGCACACCCATCATCGGTCAAGCCAATAGCGCTTATCCCAATGTATGGCTGAATACGGGTCATGGCACCTTGGGTTGGACCATGGCCTGCGGTTCCGGCCAGGTACTGGCGGACCTGATAGCGCATGATCAACCGGCCATTGAAACGCAAGAATTAAGTTACAAACGCTACTTTTCTTCACGCCTGCCCTCTCGCCAAACCGTGTAAAAATTCCTTTATTGTCATCACTCTTTCAATATCCTTTAAACGATATTCCTTAACGGGTATAGCGATGCTAAACTCCACGCCTTGCCCGCGCTCGTCTGAAGAGTGACAAGCACCTGAAGAGAACCCTGTTTATCACGAGAGGACAACCTTAGTGAACAAATTGAACGATCTAGCTGCATGCACGCGCATGGCAGAAACACCATATTTTCCTCGCGTGAAAACACTGGTTGTGGCCTTGGGTCTGGCTATGTTGCACTCAACTTTCACCGCTTGCGCTGACAGCGACGCCGACGCCGACGCCCGCATTGCGCAGTTACAGCGCATGCTTGAAGCGCAACAGCA
>DATMSK010000097.1:0-4564 GCA_035565395.1 Methylophilus sp.
TCCCTCTCAATTGTTTAATCGCTGGGCGAGGCAAAAGCCTGATGTCATTAACACAACTTTACACAAATGCGAAAATGAGAAGGAAAAAGTCTTGAAAACCGATGTGAAAGCAGCGTGTTATTTACATGCTTGCGGCATTGCTGCTGATCGGTTGAGGCAGGTACACAAAATACCATTCACCGTAATAACGCTTGTTATTCAAGTGTTCGAGGTTGCCGCGATAACCTTTGGATTTAAAAGGCGGTTTGTCTGACAAGCTGTAAATGCCCATAATGCCGCCACTGGGCGCTTCTACAATCCCCCATCCTTCACGGTGCGTAATAGGGTCTTCATAGAGTTTACGCAGATGCCGTCGCGCTGTCGGGAAGCGCTTATCTTCATACAAGGCCTCTAGCGTGGGTGGATAGGTTTTGACCACGCCAGGTGTCTGGTTGTAGTAACGGCCAATGGCGTCGCGGTAAGCCAGCCCGACCTTGATCAGCTCATGCTCACGCTCCCGTAACACCTGCGTTTGCCAGCGCATGCTGGCTTGCGCCATAACCAGTCCACTGAGCATGATCAGCATAAACATGCCTATCAATACAAAACCGCTGGAGAGTGGCTTACCACAGTGCATACGGCGTCCCGTCCTCGGACAGCAAAGCCGAACCGCTATGCACATCAAACACGCTGCCCTCTTCCTCAATATTAGGTGGCAAGGTAATCACCCACGTGTCGGCACGATCAGTGATGGGATCTGGCGGGATCGACTTCAGGTATTGCCGCTCGACCAGCTCTTCCAGGGTTTCCGGATAGCGGTTTTTATCGCTATAAAACTTGTCGATGGCATCACGCATGGTCAGCAGGTCATGGCGCAAGCTGGTTTCCTTGGCGCGTTGCAGCATATGCATGAATTTTGGCGAAACAATCGTGAGCAGCATGGCCAGGATCGCCAGCACCACCAGCATTTCAATCAGGGTAAATCCGCGTTTCATGCTTACCACTCACTATAAGGTTGCTGGTTAATGCCCATCGCAGGCGAACGTGAAGAGACGTCATAGACATCGGTGGCCATGTCATCGAGCGCGCCATCATAAGCGCGGATGCGCCAGGTCTCGGCATTGGTTTGGCTACTGTCCGCGGCAAACGGATCACGCGGGATACGCCGTAAAAAAAACAGTTTTTTCTTTTTGGGGTCTTGGGCATTTTCCACCCCTTGCACCAGGATCGCCAAATTGGGCGGATAACCACTGCCATCTGCTTTTTTCTTGATGAGTCCCTGGTCGACCGCGTCTTTATAGGCATCGAGTGCATCGCGGATTTGCCACAAGGCGCGTTTGAGCTCCCGCTCTTTCTCACGCTTGGCATTGAGTTGCACCACCGGGCTGGCCGAGGTGACCAGCAGTGCCAGTAAAGCCAGGGTCACCAGCAGCTCCACCAGTGTGAATCCCTGTGTTTTGCGCCGCACCCGACCAGTCACCTGCCAGCTCCGTTATGGTTGTACGGTACCAGTATCGGTACTGTTCATCATCTGGTTGGCAAAGCCGCTGTCATTACGCACATTATTGCTTTGCGTGGATTGCGGCGTCACCGCAGGCGCAGCGGACACGGGTTCACTGGCTTGTACCGCACGTGCCCCACCGGCACCTATTGGGTTCGCCGCCGCCGCAATCCCCGACGGAATCAGGCTGTACACCGAGCTGGCAGGGCTCAGGTTATGCATGATACGCGGCGTGATCAGCAGCACAATTTCGTTCTTGCGCTTGTCCTGGTTATTGTTGCTGAACAGCCTGCCGATCAATGGCAAGTTGGCCAAACCGGGCACTTTGCGCTGCGTTTTCTGCTCATCGTCACGAAACAGCCCGGCCAGGATTTGCGTTTCATTATTGCGCAGTTGCAAGGTGGTATTGGCATTGCGGCTGCCTATGGTATAGGCCAATACGCCAGAACTGGTAGTGACCTGGTCAGTGATATTGCTGACTTCCATGCCGACCTTGATACTGACCTGGTCCTGCATCTGGATCACCGGTTCGACATCCAGCTTGATACCGACCTCAATGTAATTCACATTCTGGCTGACAAAGCCCTGCGCGCTCGCGACACTGGTCAACACCGGAATCTTGTCGCCAACATGAATCTTGGCGCGGTCACGGTTCTTGACGCGGATTTTGGGGCTGGCCAGCAAGTTGGTATCCGTATCCTGATGTAGCAGGTTCAACACCAGCGCAGGATCATTGATGGTAAACACACCCAGGTTACCGTTAAAGTTACGCAGCTCAGTCAGGGTCAGTTTACCGGCCTGTGGTTGGGTGCCACTGCCATTCCCCGCGGCATTGCCCTGCACACCGACCCCAATCTGGCTTGGGTACTGAATGCCCAGGTTTTCCAGGTTGCGGCGGTTAATCTCCATCACCTCCACCTCGAGCATGACTTCTGGCTCATTGAGGTCTTGTGAGGCAATCAGCTTTTCCGCCACTTTAATCCGGTCCAGGGTGTCACGAATCACCAGCGTATTCAGCTTCTCATCAATATAAACATCACTGGCACGCAACACGGTTTTCATCATATTGAGCGCACGTTTGGCATCCATATGCGTCAGGTAAAAACTGCGCACGAACAGCTCCTCATATTGGGCAGCGCGGGCTTGCGGGTAAATCAGCAGCGTATTACTGTTGAGCACCTTCTTGCCCAGTTGGTGACTGGTCAAAATCACCTCGAGCGCCTGCTCTATCGGCGTCTCACGCAACAACACATTGACGCGTATGCCCTCATTGAGCTCCTGGTCAAACGAAAAATTCAGGTTGCCCGCCTTGCCTATATATTCAAAGGCCTGTTTGATCGGGGTGTTTTTCAGCTCCAGTGTGACTTTCTTCTTGAGTGACGATTGCAGGGGGCGCACCACACTGCTTTTTTCGTTCTTTTTCTGTTCCAGTTGCTCAAACAATTGCCGCGCTTCGGCATGCGCAGGTTGTTCGGCCAAGACACTGCGCAAGCCGAATTCCGCACCGGCCCAGTCCTCTGCCGCAATGGCGATTTTCACCTGTTCAATTTGCGCAGCATGCTGGCGGGCTGACTGTACCTTTTGTACGCCATCACTGGCGGCACGGTTATTCGGCGCCTCCTGTAATACCTGCAGGTACATGGCACTGGCCGCATTGAATTGTTGCGAAGCGAGCAAACTGTCCGCCTGTTGTAACTGCTTTTGCAGCTTTTTCTCCTGCAACAGGCTGAGCCAGTTTTTGTATTGCGGCTGCCGGGGATTCGCCTCTACCAAAGGCTGCAACAGCCGGATCGCTTCCTCATCCTGGCCACGTGCCGCATAAATCCTGGCTTGCTCCAGCGTGGCATCTCCAGCAGGATTCTCAGGGCCTAAACCGGTGGGGCTGAAGCTACTGCAACTGACCAGCCAGGGCAATGCACAGGCCCATACCCAATTTTTATGATTCACTTTCTTGTTCAAAACACCACCCCGTCATCCAGCCTGATTTCAAAGCGATCGGCTGCGTGTTGCAGCACGACTTTCTGTTGGTCGAGCACCGCCACCCGCCAGCCTTCGGCAAAGTGGTCGCCCTCATGCACGACATATTGTTGTTGTCCATCGGTCAAAAACACGGTCCAGCGCCCCGCTTCCTGCAAGCGCCCGGCATAGGTATAAGGATTCACCGCAGCGGGAACTTCCGATTCTGCGGTCGCCATCGCAGGCATTTCCAGTACAGCAAACAAATCCACACCGGCATCTTCAGCCTCGGCTGGTGGCGATTCGGCTGTCACCGCTGGCGTATCCGTAGCCTTCAGGGCAGGCATCGCCTGTGCCAAAGGGGTACGCCGTTGCACGACAGGCGCCTGGGTCGCCATTGCCACAGGCGGCTCAGTTTGTTCGGACTGTTCTACCCACCAGCAAGCCAGCAAGGTGCACACCAATGCGCCCCACACTAACCAGCGCCGCGTCATGGCTGACCCCGCTTACGTGTATATAAACTGAACTCTACATAGGCCTCTATGGCCGGCTGCATCACATCTGTCCGCTGTAACTTGAACTGGCTGAGTGCCAGGCTGGGATAGCGCTGCAACACCTGGCGCAAGAACTGCCGCACCTGCATATACTCACCCTTGAGCGGCAATTTAATGCGTTGTACCTGCAAACTGGCATGTGCAACTGGCAAAGACTGAAACTCCGCCCGCTCGAAGATCATGCCCATGGCATCCGCCTCGGTCAGGATTTCGGCACTGATACGCTCGGCCTCTTCTTCAACTGGCCACGCCGTCAACACTGTATCGGCCATAAGCGGCTTCTTCGCCTCAGGCTTGGCTGTCTTTGCCGCGATCACGGCAGGCATAGGCAACTGCTGCAACCGCTGCTGTAATGACTGCTGTTGCCACCAGGCTTGCACCACCAACCCAGCCAGCAATCCTGCCAGTAGCAACATCCCGGTCAACCAGCGGTGACGCAGCACCTGCTGCTGGCTGGTAAAGCACAGGCGCTGCCACCCTTGCGTTAATACTTCCATGCCGCCTCCAAATGCAATGTGGTCATACGCAAACCATTCACCTCGGTGGCTTCGCTGGCATTCAACTTCACATCGGC
>DATMSK010000098.1:0-3559 GCA_035565395.1 Methylophilus sp.
AACACAGACACTAATTGCAGTCTGTGAATAAAAAAAGGACAAGTTCTCTTGTCCTTTTTTTATGTCCGCTTGCATTGATTAACCTGTATTTCTTAAGCTCGTCGCAATACCATTAATGGTCAATGGAATAGCCCATTTCAACTTCTCGTCCGTTTCACCTTTACGGTAACGCTGGATCATTTCTACCTGCAAATGATTCAATGGGTCCAGGTAAGGCAAACGGTCACGGATCGATTTTGCAATCACAGGCTGGCTGGCCAACCGCTGAGTGGTCCCAAGTAGCAGGTTGACCGCATCTGTCGTCAATTTATGTTCATGCGCGATACGGCTGAAAATCTCTTCGCGCAGCTCACGATCTTCCAGTAAGTGTGCATAATGCCGCGCCACAATCAGGTCAGTTTTAGCCAGCACCATATCCACATTGTTGATCAACGTATTAAACAGCGGCCAATGTGCCTGCATTTCGAGCAGCATGGCCAAACGGGACTCTTTGAGCGCAGGATCTTGCTGCAAGAAATGCTGGATGGCACTGCCTAACCCATACCAGCCAGGCAATAGCAGGCGGCATTGCCCCCAGGAGAACCCCCACGGAATCGCGCGCAAGTCTTCAATGCGCCGGGTAGACTTACGCGCAGCCGGGCGGCTGCCCAAATTGAGTCCAGCAATTTCGTCTATCGGTGTGGTATTAAAAAAATACTCGGCGAACCCTGGTGTTTCATACACCAGGCTGCGGTAACTGGTCATGGCGGTGGTCGACAAAGCCTCCATCACGCTTTCGAAAGCGCGCCGTTTGGAGGATTCCAGCTGGTCTGCCGGGAACAATGTGGCATCCAATGTCGCCGCAATCAATGTTTCCAAGTGCTGACGGCCTACCACCGGGTCAGCGTAGCGTGTAGAGATGATTTCCCCTTGCTCAGTCAGGCGGATCTGGCCATCGACCGTGCCTTTGGGTTGGGCCATGATGGCCTGGTAAGTCGGTCCACCACCCCGGCCGACGGTGCCACCACGGCCATGAAACAAGCGCAACCTGACATTTGCCTGGTTAAACAACTCAACCAGCGAAATTTCTGCTTTATACAACTCCCAGTTTGAGGTCAGGAAACCGCCATCCTTGTTGCTATCTGAGTAACCCAGCATGATTTCCTGCTCGTTCCCCTGATGGCGAATAATATGACGGATGCCGAGCAGGCTCAGCCATTTGCCCATGATCATGGGGGCATCGCGCAAGTCAGCGATGGTCTCAAACAAGGGCACAATATTCAAATCCACCTGTATATTGGCCGATCCCCACACACCGCGTAACAAGCCTGCCTCGCGTTGCAGCAAAGCCACTTCCAGCAGGTCGGATAACGTTTCGGTGTGCGAAATAATATATTGGCGCACAGCATGTTCGCCAAAGCGCTCCCGCGTTTCGCGTACCGCGACCAGCACGCCAATTTCCTTATGCACGAGCTCGGAATATTGCTGGAATGGGGAAAATAGCAGGCGCGGCTGCTTGAGCTCCTCAAGCAATACGCCTATTTTTTCATCTTCATTAAAACTGGCGTAATCAAAATCATGACCGGCCTTATGCAACAATTCGGTGATCACGGCCTCATGCACATCCGATGATTGACGGATATCCACCGTGGCCAGGTGAAAACCAAAACTATGAATGGCTTTGATCAGCTTGCCCAGGCGCGGATAGATCAGCGCCTCGCCTTGATGTTGGCGCAAAGAAGCGGCAATCGTTTCCAGCGGTACCAGCAAGGCTTCTGCATTTTCATATGCATCAGCCACGATCCCTGGCTCCAGTACCCAGCCTCCCTCCGGAAGCAATTGATTAGCCGTGGCAAGCAGCCGGTCATATACGCCGTTCAATGCCAGGCGGTAAGGCTCATCAAGGCGATGTTGCGATTGATCTCGCGAGGTTTTGGTCATGTGCAGGACGGCCTCACTGACACCGACAACACGTGTTGACACAGCCAGTTCGCGTTTGAGTGCAGCCAGCTCCTGCAAGTAAAACTTGAATAAGGTCGTGGCCTGCAAACGTACACTGTCACGCAGGGTTGTACCGTTCACAAACGGGTTGCCATCGCGGTCGCCCCCTATCCAGCTGCCCATGCGTAAAAAACCGGGTAATACCATCTCAGGCAACAGGCCGGACAGGTCGCGCTCTATATCCTGCAAGATCTCAGGGATCACGTGCAAAAAAGTGGCTTCATAATAGGTCAATGCATTCTCGATCTCATTCTGCACACTGAGCTTGGAATAACGCATCATGCGCGTTTGCCAGAGCGCAGAGACCGCCCCTTGCAGCAACAAACTATTGCGTGCCAGTTGGCGCTCAGAAACCAGGTGCGCACGCTCTGCCAGCAGCTCGGCAATCTGTCGTTCGATGTCCAGCACACTTTTGCGTTGCACTTCGGTTGGATGCGCCGTCAGCACCGGGGAGATTAAGGCAGTTTGCAGCAGCTCTTTGATGGCCTGCGCCGGAATTGAGGCAGCTTTAATGTTTGCCAGAGTGTAAGAAAGCATGCCTGGCGCGGGCGTACTCTGCTGGCAATGACCAAGCTGCTGGCCATATAAATCCTCAGCGAGATTGGCCAGGTGTTTAAAATAGGCCAATGCCCGCACCACTCGCACCGTATGCTCCAGGCTCAGGTTAGCCAATAACTGTTCAAGGTCCAGAGAGGCCTGCTGATCATGTGTCTGGTGAAAGCGTAGTGCCGCCTGGCGAATCGCAGCAATTGTCTGCGCAACCTCCTCGCCCTCTACATCCAGAATCGCCTTGTCGAGCAAGGCGCCCAATAGCTGAATATTTTCGGCCAGTTGCGCCTCTGCTGAAAGCATGGCGCTGGCCGCAAGTTTTTTTATCATGATGCCTCTCTCCTCTAGCTCAGTACTACTCTAGCAACAAGCAGGCCATCTTTAGGTGGCATTTATACCATTAAAAATCATATGGTTATAAAAACCACATGTGCAATTTGCACTGGCATCAGGCAATATCCGCACCGATTTGGCACGGTGCAAACATGCTGAAGTGCGCATGATGCGTTGACACCTTCAGCGGTCAAAACTCACTGAAGGTGAATGGAGAGTATGGGAAGTGATAAAGGTCTAGTGAGTCATACTTTTCGCAATGACTTATTCAGTCTTTCCTCAGGCATAATACGCGGATGATGCTCATCAACCTCGATCATTGGCTACAGCAAATACTCGTT
Source organism: Methylophilus sp. (assembly GCA_035565395.1). Lineage (GTDB taxonomy): Bacteria > Pseudomonadota > Gammaproteobacteria > Burkholderiales > Methylophilaceae > Methylophilus. The sequence continues at coordinate 3,204 of DATMSK010000098.1, forward strand.
GTCTGGCAATCATTGTCAGATCATGTGTGGCAGCAGGATGCTTTCCTGCTGCTCGTATGTTTGGTCGCGTGCCTGTTGCTATTTCTGAGCGGCACCGTGCTCGGCTTGTTTGTGCAATCGCTATGGGGAATTTTTATGTCCGGTCGCCACGCGGACGAAGAACATAAGTAGTCAACTTGGTTTACTTCATGGCAGTCGCGCTCAACTGCTGATAGAGCGCCGCCAGTTCACCAGCCACATCTGGCCCATGATCCTCATACTGGTGACCGCCAGACCTGGCATACCAGTATTTGCTATTCCAGGTATCGCCTTCAATCTTGTGTAGCACGGCGTGAATCCAGTTTGCCGTGCTGTCA
>DATMSK010000099.1:0-6066 GCA_035565395.1 Methylophilus sp.
GTGAGCCTGCAAGCCAGGCTTGGGAAAGCACCAGCTTGCAAACTGACAAGCAACCAGCGGTACAACAGGTGGCCGAGCAAAAAGAAGAGTTTCGTAAAAAACTCAATCTGCAATATGCGAGCAAGCGTTCTTACGTGAAGCCTGATGCCGCCGAGTAGGCGTGCAGGATTACGATGCATATCCTGGTAATTGCAGGTTAGGCTGGTGTTGTTTGAGTTGAGTAAATAACCAGCGAGTTTCCAGCAGTATCCAGACACGCAGCATGGCTTCCATCGGGTCAAAAGGCTTGGTTAAAAAGTCTTTTGCACCCAAGGCCAGCGCTTTGCGCCGCGTTGCAATGGTGGCGTCTGCTGTGAGCACCAGCACCGGCAGGTATTCATGGGCACCCACATGGTGGGAGAGCTGATCCAGTACGGCAAAACCATCCAGTACCGGCATCATTAAATCCAGCAAAATCAGGTCTGGCTGAAACGCATTGACCAGATCCATGGTTTTGGTCGGGTCCGTGGTGCTGATCACCTGTTCAAAGCCTTCTTTGGTCAGCAGTTCCTCCAGTAAGCGTAAATTCGCCTCGGCATCGTCAACGATTAAAATCTTGGAAGCGCGGAGTTGTTCGATATTCATATGGCTAGCTCTTGGTTTTATTCGGGCAATAGTTTTAATAGTAACTGGTTGAACGCTGCGACATTCAATGGCTTGGTAAAGTAGTGTGTGATACCAAGGCTGTTGAGCCGTTGCATGGTTTCGGGTAAGGCATCTGCGCTTAAAATCACTACCGGAATATGTTGCAAATCCGCACGGCTGGTTTGAATGTGCTGGATAAGCGACTCGCCCGAGCCATCTGGCAGGTTGAGGTCCAGCAGCAGCAAGTCTGGCTGCATGTCACGTAGCCAGACCATGCTTTCCTGCATGCTGGCGGCCAGGTGCAGTTTGAGGTGCCGGTGTTTGCTCATGATGGCCTCTATCAGCGCCTGGTTGCTATGATTATCTTCGACATACAGCACATGACGTTTTGCGGCTGGCGTTGTCGCTGCTGTGCTGGGCAGCGGGGCTTCAGCGGCCACTGACGGGTTGACGGTGGGTGCCTGGATCGTTTGGACTACCTCTGGCAAGCTGATCCAGAACAGGCTCTGGTCTTCAGCGACGCCAATCTGTCCACCCATGGCATCCATTAATTGTTTGCTCAGCACCAGGCCTAAGCCTGTGCCTTCAGTCACTGTGCGTTCAGCGCCCAGCCGGTCAAACGGGGTAAATAAGCGTGAGCGTAAGGCTGCCGGGATGCCTGGTCCCTGATCTTTCACATCGACACGGATGTGGCCGTGCTGGCGGTAAGCACTGAAGGCCACACTGGTATTTTCCGGACCATATTTCAAGGCATTCGCCAGCAGGTTTAAGATGACTTGTAACAGCCTTTGCCTGTCGGCACGCACGCTTAATACCGGTTCAAAGTGCGTTTCTATGGTGATGTCGCGCACCTTCTCCAGCGGTTTTAAGTAATGGTAAGCTTCTTCCAGCAAGTGATTCAGGACAATCACTTCCATGGACATGCTGATGTCGCCACTTTCAATGCGCGAAATATCCAGCACTTCATTAATGAGTTTCAACAAGTGCTGACCCGCATTGTGTATGAGGGTGGCACTGTCTTTTTGCCGTCCTTCAGGCAAATCGTTCTCAAGAATTTGTGCAAAGCCGAGGATGGCATTGAGTGGCGTACGCAACTCATGACTGGTACGTGATAGAAAGTTACTTTTGGCGGCACTGGCTTCTTCTGCCTCAACGCGGGCCAGATGTGCTTCCTGGGCACTCTGCGTCAACAGTTGTGAGGCATGTTCCAGTTCGCTGGTCAGTTCGCCCAGTTCATCGCGGCTGATACTGGGTAACGCTAAAGGTTCACCTTTGACCAGGTGAATAGCACTGTCGCGGATAGTCCGCACACGAGCGACGATGGTTTGTGTAAATAGCCACACGCCTATCAGAGAACCCAGGACCCCGGCAATCACGGCCATCAGCGTAATACGTAAGTTACGTTTGCGCTCATACACCACTTCTTTTTTATCCTGGTCGACAATCGCCGATTCGCGTTGACTCATTTTGTCGAGATGCGCGCGTAATTGGTTTAAAGCATTGCCTTGCGAGCTAAACTTGCCAATTAAGGTCTCATCCGCTTCTTCTTCTTCACTATGACTGGCGAGCACTGCCAGATCGTCCAGGTTTTTAGCTACAAGAGGATGAATGACCTGCAACAGGTGCTGTTGTGAGCGGTCGTCCAGGTTGTGTTCCAGCGAACTGAGCAGCTGGGGCATGCTTTGCCTCGCGCTTTCGTAGCCTGCCAGGAACTGGCGGTTACCTGTCAGCAGGAAGTCACGCACGCCTGTTGAGGCTTCTAGCAACAGGGTTTGCAAGGTCTGGATATCCTGCTGGATTTGCAGCGCATTTTGCACACGCCTTTCCAGCAGGGCAGCCTGTTGTTCGCTCTCGAAAATCAGCGCCAGCGAGGCCAGTAATACTGTGAGGGGCAAGGCATTCAGCACAATGCCTTTGGTGGTCAGCGATAAATCCTGCCATAGATGGTCCAGGCGGCGGGTCGCATTATTGAATGCATCAAGTACCATTTTCATGCCTTACAGCCCGTCACTCTTGAATCCCGCCTCTACGGCCTTGACCGCTGCCTGGGTACGGTCATTCAGGTCCAGCTTGCTTAAAATGCGTTCAATATGGATTTTTACCGTGCCGGGTGAAATCCCCAGCTTTTGTGCCAGGGCAGCATTGCTGGCTCCTGACGGCAGCAAGGCAAACACTTCGCGCTCGCGTGGGGTGAGTTTTTGCATATAACTATCATCGACCACGCTGGCGGTTTGGGCATGTCCTTGCAGTGCAAATCCCAGCAGGCCACAAACACTGTGCAATAACTGCAAATTACCCTGGGATAAGGGATTGCCCGTGATCAGCCCGAATAAGCCTACAGCACGTTGCTGGCACGCAATCGGCAGGTGATAGCAAGTCACGGATGCGCTGGTTTGGGCATCTAGCGTCCACAGGCTAGGCACAAACTGCGTGTGGACTTCAAAGTGTATGGGTTCTTTTAGCCATTGCCCCAGGGCGCCTAACATGGGCACCCTTGCACCGACCGGGAAGGTTTTGCCGCGTTGCGCCAGGATTTTCAATGCACCGGCATGTTGCTGGCTAATCAGGCCATGTGCTGCACCGAACTGCATGCATATTTCATCCAGCAACCATTGCAACAGATCATCGGACCAACCGAGCATGAACAATTTTTGCCCAAGGCGTTCAAACAGTCTGTCATGAGCAAGCTGTACCTGGTTTTGCTTGAGTGCATTACGTAAGGCAAATGCACTCTCTGCAGGAGGGGGTGTGTCGTTTGGCATATGCCGTTTAGTATATACCGAACTACCTATATCGGGAGATTTTTTGTTGTTAGACTGCGGGCAAAATGCAAACCATCGTGAATGCATCAAGATTCACCTCACCAAGTAAACAGTTTAATGAATGATTTAAGGAGAAAGAAAATGCGTAAAGTAACTGCGATCGTTTTAATGGCCCTGGGTTTTGGCTTGGCATTGCCAGCGCAAGCGGCTGAATCTAAAGCAGGTGAAACTGTTCAGAATACACATCATGTGCAATTTTTGGGCAAGCGTGCTTACCAGCAACCGCTGGTAGCCAAATCTGATGCCGAGCAGGCTTGGGAGGGTGCCACATTGAGAGTGGACCAGACCAACCAGCAACAAGTGTTGAAAATGCAATCACTGGGCAAGCGAGCTTACTAGTCAGTGTTGCGTAAGGTTGTTGCGACATAATAAGAGTACATCTGCACAAGGTGTATAACAAACAAATTATGTAGGAGCGAAAAATGAGTAAATTATTATTGGCACTATTGGTGACATTTGGTTTAATGGCTAATGCACAGGCAGACAAGTCTGCAGATGACGAGGCCACCATTAACCAGATGCATCAACACAACTTTTTAGGTAAACGGCCTTACGCCAAAACACCGGTAGCCAAGCAGAACCCAGATGAAAAATGGGTGGGCGCGGGCATCGTGACGGACAAGCCGGAGCCAGGCTTTGATAAGCATCAGCAAATGCGTTTGAACTTTATAGGCAGACGTCCCTATAACGCAGGGAACGGCACAGATTAACTATAAACGCTCTACTGCTCTGAACAATAACCCCGCATGATTGCGGGGTTTTGTGTGTCATAAAGCAATATACATAAAAATAATTTTGTTTGTGAAGGATAAACACCATGTCAACCTCTGTGCAAGGGTCTGCGACAACAGACCTGTTTAAGCACATCAATCGCGACTTGCCAGCCTCGATTGTTGTGTTCTTTGTGGCTTTGCCCCTTTGTTTGGGGATTGCGCTGGCTTCCGGTGCGCCGCTATTTTCCGGTGTGATTGCCGGGATTATTGGCGGTATCGTAGTTGGGCTGGCCAGTGGCTCGCAATTGGGGGTCAGTGGCCCGGCGGCCGGTTTGGCTGTCATTGTGCTGGCGGCCATCAGTAACCTTGGTTCTTACGAAGCTTTCCTCGCAGCTGTAGTGCTGGCCGGGGTCTTCCAGTTTCTGCTAGGTCAGTTCAAGGCTGGTTTTATTGCCTATTTTGTGCCGTCCTCTGTGATTAAAGGCATGCTGACAGGGATTGGCCTGCTGATTATCCTGAAACAGATTCCACATGCATTTGGCTATGATGCCGACTTTGAGGGCGACGAGGCATTTGAAGAAGCAGGTGGGCACAACACCTTTAGCGATATCTTGCAGGCCTGGGATCTATTGACGCCAGGGGCGATCCTCATCGCGCTTGTGTCTTTTGCCATCTTGATTTTATGGGACACCGTCCTGACTAAAAAGCACCGGATATTCCAGTTATTGCAGGGCCCGATTGTCGTGGTATTGGTGGGTATTGCCATGAATTGGGCGTTTGTAAATGAATGGCTGAATTTCAAGCTGAGCGCAGACCAGATCGTGAGTTTGCCAGTGGCTAGCAGCCTCGGTGATTTTGCCGGTTTCTTTACGCATCCTGATTTTAGCCAAATCGCACAACCCCTGGTGATCAAGACCGCGATTGTGATGGCAATTGTCGCCAGCCTGGAAACATTATTATGTGTGGAGGCAACCGATAAACTGGATCCTTTAAAACGTGTGACACCAACCAACCGGGAGCTCAAGGCGCAAGGGCTAGGGAATATGGTTTCTGGCCTGATTGGTGGTTTACCGATCACGCAAGTGATTGTGCGCAGTAGCGCCAACATCACCTTTGGCGCACAAACCAAGTTGTCAGCGGTATTACATGGTTTTTGGCTGTTGTTGAGTGCACTCACCATTGCCAGTTTGCTCACTATGATTCCATTAGCCAGCCTCGCCACCATCTTGATTATGGTGGGTTACAAATTGGCCAAACCCAGCCTGTTCAAGCAAATGTATGAATTGGGATGGGAGCAGTTTGTGCCGTTCATTGTGACGATCTTAGCGATTGTCTTGACCGATTTGCTCACAGGTATCGGTTTGGGTCTGGTGGTGGCGGTGTTCTTTACCTTGCACCACAGCTACCGCAATTCTCACTACATCAAGCAAACGCGTACCAGCGAAGAAGGCAAAGACGTCTACCACCTGGTACTGGCGGAAGAAGTTTCCTTCTTCAACAAGGCCAGCATTCTGGATGTGCTGGAAAGCATTCCGGCCAATAGCAAAGTGGTGATTGATTGCACCAACACAAAGTCGATTGCCTATGATGTTGTGGAGTTTATTCATGATTACCAGCAACATGCCAAGTTGAAAAACATTATGGTGGAAACGATACAATTTCATCCACCCAAACATTTATTGGGGCATTAGTCCCAAAAGAAGCAGTGACAATAACTAATTGATACGAGGATACGTAATATGTATAAGCACCCATTACTGGACCGTGACAAAATGACCGCGCGTGAGGCACTGGATATTCTGATTGAGGGTAACCGCCGTTTTACGAGTGACCGTGAAGACGATAAAGATTTCAAAACCTTGATCCAGATTACCAAGGACAAGCAGCATCCATTCGCTTCTTTCCTG
>DATMSK010000100.1:0-12126 GCA_035565395.1 Methylophilus sp.
ACAAGAACAAGGCCGCTACTGGCAAATAAGCGTTAATGGCATCAGCATTCAGGGGAGTTTTGTGGCTCAAATTACGCAACAAAAGAATACATTGCATTTCAGTGGTAATTTACTGATCGGGAATATCAGTGAAACCTTGGATCAACTGCAAACATTGCGTCTTGAGTCACCATTGTCCCTGGACTTTTCTAAAGTGGATGAGGTGGACACGGTCGCTGTCAGCCTGATTTTGCAAATCCAGCGGCAGTTGAACCATCAGCATGCACAGGCTAGTCCCGTATCTGTGATTGGGGTGCCTGACAATCTGCGAAGCCTGATGCAGCTCTATGGTGTTGACGGATTTCTGTTGAGTTAGTTGAAAATTAAGTCTAACAGCCCCAGCTCAGACGAGGTGGGGTTTCGTTTTTTTGGGATAGCGAAAGGTCATACGTGGCTGCAGCCATAGAGATTACAGGCATTACCAAGCGCTTTGGGCAGTTCGAAGCGCTCAGGGGGATTGATTTGCGAATTGAGCAAGGGGAGTTCTTTGCCTTGCTCGGGCCTAATGGGGCGGGTAAATCCACCTTGATTAACTTGCTGGCGGGCTTGTTGCAGCCGACCAGTGGCAATATCCGTATCATGGGGCACGATGTGCAGGCTGATTATCAACGTGCGCGCAACGCCCTTGGTGTGGTACCGCAAGAACTGGTGTTTGACCCGTTTTTTAATGTACGGGAAATGCTGCGTTTCCAGGCGGGTTATTTTGGTCATGGGCCTGAAAATGATGTTTGGGTGGATGAAGTGATTGAAGGCCTGGGTCTCACCGATAAAGCGCATACCAATATGCGTCAACTCTCGGGTGGCATGAAGCGACGTGCCTTGATTGCGCAGGCGCTGGCACACAAGCCGCCCGTGATTGTGCTGGATGAACCAACGGCCGGCGTGGATGTGGAGTTGCGGCAGATGCTGTGGGCTTTTATCCAGAGACTCAATCAGCAAGGTCATACCATTATCCTGACTACGCATTACCTGGAAGAGGCGGAAACGCTTTGTGAGCGTGTCGCCATGATGAAGCAGGGCAAAATCGTTGCGCTGGATACCACGCGCGCATTACTGAAAAGCCATGCGGCTAAACAGTTATCGCTGCGATTGGATGGCACGCTCCCCGTGACCTTGCAACCCTTGCTGAAACAGCAGAGTGGTGATGAGGTGATATTGGCTTTATCTGAGCTGTCACAAGTTGAAACGGTCTTGAGCACGCTGCGCGAGGCAAAGGTGGTGGTGCAGGATATGCAGTTGCAAGAAGCCGATCTGGAAGATGTGTTTTTAAATCTGGTGGGGAATCAGAAAGGGGAGCAAGCATGAAGTGGTTAAACCCTTTCTTCTGGCTGGATGACAAAATCAGCCCGCAGCGTCGCGGCATGTACACGCTGTTTAAAAAGGAGTTGCTGCGCTTCTGGCGGGTTGCCTTCCAGACGATTGCTTCTCCTATCTTAACGGCCTTACTTTACCTAGTGATTTTTTCGCATGTGCTGGAGTCGCATGTCAAAGTCTACGACCAGGTCAGCTATACCGCTTTTCTGGTGCCTGGCCTCATGATGATGTCTTTGCTGCAAAATGCCTTTGCGAATAGTTCGTCCAGCCTGATTCAGTCCAAGGTGATGGGCAATATTGTGTTCTTGCTGCTGACGCCATTGACGACACTGGAATTTTTTATCGCGTTCTTAGCTGCTTCAATGATACGTGGCCTGCTGGTGGGGTTAAGCATTTATCTGGTCGCTTTGTGTTTTGTGACCGTGCCGACGGTGCATCCCTGGTGGATTATCGCCTTTGCCTTGTGTGGGAGTGCCCTGTTGGGGACTTTTGGTGTGATTGCCGGTATCTGGGCTGACAAATTTGACCAGATGGCAGCCTTCCAGAACTTCGTTATTATGCCGCTGACATTCTTGTCTGGCGTGTTTTACTCGATTCATTCCTTGCCGCCGTTCTGGCAAGCGGTGTCACAGTTAAACCCGTTTTTCTACATGATAGATGGCTTCCGGTATGGCTTTTTTGGCCAGGGGGATGTGTCGCCGTGGCTCAGTTTGGCGGTAGTAGGGAGCTTCTTGCTGGTATTAGCGTGGCTATGCCTAAAGATGTTAAAATCCGGTTATAAATTACGCAGTTAGCCAACATTGCAGGATGCGTTTTCTGCAATGTTGGACTGTATTTTTCTTGAATAGGTGGTTATGTGTTAACAGCGGCGCAACTTGAGGCCTATATCCGTAGTGGCCTGGAATGTGATTACCTGAAAGTGAATGGAGATGACGGGACGCATTTTGATGCGGTCATCGTCAGCGCGGCTTTCGAGGGAAAGCGTATGGTGCAACAGCATCAATTGGTCTATGCAGCATTGGGCGACCGGATGCGTGCTGAGATTCACGCGCTGTCTATGCAAACCTATACCCCGACGCAGTGGCAGCAGAAGCAAGCCTAAGCGTCGTTGAATATTTGGAGTAATGAAAATGGATATACAAGCACAAATCAAAGAGACCGTGACCAACAATAAAGTGGTCTTATACATGAAGGGTAGCCCTAAATTTCCCCAATGTGGTTTTTCCAGCGTGGCTTCACAGATCCTCAATGCCTGTGGTGCCGAGTTTGTAGCGATTGATGTACTGCAGGATATGGATGTTCGTGAAGGTATCAAGCAATATGCAAATTGGCCAACGATTCCACAGCTGTATGTTGGCGGTGAGTTTATTGGTGGTGCTGATATTATGCGCAGCATGTATCAAAGCGGTGAGTTGCAAGAACTGTTGGCGAAAGCATAATTTTGGACAAATTGATTATTGAAGGTGGCGTGCCCTTGCACGGCGAAGTGGTCGTGTCTGGTGCCAAGAATGCTGCCTTGCCAATTTTGTGCGCAGGCTTGTTGGCAGAAACACCGTTGACACTAACTGGCGTGCCCGAATTGCGCGATGTCGCTTCCACACTTAAATTGCTGGACACCATGGGCGTCAAGGTCAGCAAGGATGGCGACCAAGTCACTCTGGATGCCAGTGATGTCGCTTCGTTTGAAGCGACCTATGAGATGGTGAAAACCATGCGGGCTTCCATCTTGGTGCTGGGACCATTACTGGCCCGTTTTGGGACTGCGCGTGTTTCCTTGCCTGGCGGTTGTGCGATTGGTTCGCGCCCGGTTGATTTGCATATCAAAGGCTTGCAGGCAATGGGTGCGGCGATGCACATCACGCACGGTTATATTCAGGCCAGTACCTTGCACTTGCCTAACCGGCGGCTACAAGGTGCCAAATATTACATGGATTTGGTAACAGTGACCGGCACTGAAAATCTTATGATGGCTGCTGCGCTGGCGCAGGGCATCACTGTGCTGGAGAATGCGGCCAAAGAGCCGGAAGTGGTTGACCTTGCAGAATGCCTGAATAAAATGGGCGCCAAGATCACAGGCGCCGGCACGGATACCATTACGATTGAAGGCGTGGAACGCCTGACTGGTGCAGAGCATCATATCGTCTGTGACCGGATTGAAGCAGGAACCTATATGGTTGCTGCCGCTATGACCGGTGGCGAGGTGACTTTGAAAAACGCGCGCGCTGATTTGCTGGAGGCGGTGATTGAAAAGTTGCGTGAGGCAGGTGCCAGTATTAGTCACGACAGTCATAGCATTACCGTGAAAAGTGATGGCAAGTTGAAAGCGGTAAATGTGCGCACTGCACCGCACCCGGCATTTCCTACCGACATGCAGGCACAATTTATGGCCATGAACACAGTGGCAGAGGGTGTGTCTACTGTCATTGAGACTATTTTTGAAAACCGCTTTATGCATGTGCAAGAATTGCAGCGCATGGGGGCGAATATTGATGTTCAGGGCAATACTGCCTTGGTGCAGGGTGTCTCTGCGTTGGAAGGTGCCAGTGTGATGGCGACTGATTTGCGCGCATCTGCTGGCTTGGTGCTGGCTGGTTTGGTGGCAGATGGTGAGACAGTGATCGACCGCATTTATCATCTGGATCGTGGTTATGAAAAACTGGAAGAGAAGTTGAATCAATTGGGCGCCAAAGTGCGTAGATCGAATTAATCATGATTACTATCGCACTGAGTAAAGGACGCATTTTTGAGGAAACCACGCCATTGTTGGCAGCGGCAGGCATACAGTCACAGGAAGATCCGGAATCTTCACGTAAACTGATTTTGCCCACCAACCGTGACGATGTGCGCCTGGTAATTGTACGCGCGACCGATGTGCCGACCTATGTGCAATATGGTGCAGCCGACATTGGCATCGCCGGTAAGGATGTACTGGATGAGCATGGTGGCGAAGGTTTGTACCAGCCATTGGACTTGAATATCGCCCGCTGCAAAATGATGGTGGCGGTGCGGGATGATTTTGATTATGAGGCCAGTATCCGCCAAGGTGCACGCTTGAAGGTGGTCACCAAATATGTGAAAACGGCGCGCGAGCATTTTGCCGCCAAAGGCATGCATGTGGACCTGATTAAATTATATGGTTCTATGGAGTTAGGTCCATTGGTTGGCTTGGCGGATGCGATTGTTGACCTGGTGAGTACAGGGGGCACATTGCGCGCCAACAAGCTTAAAGCGGTTGAGGAGATTGGTGCCATCAGCTCACGCTTGGTGGTGAACCAGGCTTCTTACAAAGTGAACCGCCCTTTGCTGCAACCAATTATTGATAGTTTTGCTGGCGCTATTCGCAAAGACTAGCTGCATTGATAAAGATTACTTGATAGAGATCTATGAAGATTAAACGTTTAAATACGCAGGATGCTGGTTTTGATGCCGAATTAAAAGCGTTGTTAGCTTTTGAAACGGCACAGGACGACAATATCGACCAGGTGGTCGCCAATATTCTCAAGGATGTGAAAGCGCGTGGCGACGCAGCGGTGCTCGAATATACCAACCGTTTCGATAAAACCAATGCTTCCAGTTTGGCGGCGTTGGAAATTCCTCATGCTGAACTCAATGCAGCTTTGAATAGCCTGCCTGCAGAGCAACGTGAAGCCCTGCGGGCTGCGGCCGAGCGTGTACGGAATTATCACGAAAAGCAAGTCATGCAATCGTGGCAGTACACTGAAGCGGATGGTACTTTGCTGGGTCAGCAGGTGACGGCGCTAGACCGTGTCGGTTTGTATGTGCCGGGCGGCAAGGCAGCGTATCCATCTTCAGTGCTCATGAATGCGATTCCTGCCAAGGTGGCTGGTGTGCAGGAGCTGGTGATGGTGGTGCCCACACCAAATGGTGAGAAAAACTCATTAGTGCTGGCTGCTGCGGCTGTATGCGGTGTTGATCGCGTATTCTGTATCGGTGGCGCACAAGCCGTGGGCGCCTTGGCTTACGGCACTGAAACCGTGCCGCAGGTTGATAAAATTGTTGGCCCAGGCAATGCTTATGTGGCTGCTGCCAAACGTCGTGTGTTTGGCGTTGTTGGCATTGATATGGTCGCTGGCCCATCAGAAATCCTGGTCATCAGTGATGGCAAGAGCAATCCGGACTGGACGGCGATGGACTTGTTTAGCCAGGCTGAGCACGATGAGTTGGCGCAGGCGATTTTATTGTCGCCCAGTGCCGAGTTTCTCGACCAGGTGCAGGCAAGTATTGAACGCCAGGTCAGTGAGATGCCACGTCAGGAAATTATCCGTACCTCACTGCAAAACCGCGGTGCATTGATACAGGTAAAAGACTTGGCTCAAGCAGCGGAGATTTGTAACTATATCGCGCCAGAGCACTTGGAATTGTCCATGGATGATGCGTTGGCGTTTAGCAAGCAGATCAAGCATGCTGGCGCGATTTTCATGGGTCGTGATACCTGTGAGGCATTGGGTGACTACTGTGCTGGCCCAAATCACGTATTGCCAACCTCACGTACTGCGCGTTTCAGTTCACCGCTGGGCGTGTATGACTTCCAGAAACGTTCCAGTCTGATCATGGTCTCTTCTGAAGGCGCGCAAACGCTGGGCAAAATTGCTGCGACGTTGGCGTATGGAGAAGGTTTGCAGGCGCATGCGCGTAGTGCCGAATATCGCTTGAAGTAAGAAGGTTGCCATGAGTCAATATTGGAGTGACATCGTTCATCGCCTGACGCCTTATGTGCCTGGCGAGCAGCCCAAGCTGCAAAACCTGGTGAAGCTGAATACCAATGAAAATCCTTATGGGCCTAGTCCCAAGGTGATTGCAGCGTTACAGGCTGAAGCTGCTGATAGTCTACGCTTGTACCCAGACCCGGACTCCAGCCGCTTGAAAGTAGCGATTGCCGAATATCATGGGTTACAGCCCAATCAGGTGTTTGTCGGCAATGGCTCGGATGAAGTATTGGCGCATGTGTTTCAAGCATTGCTCAAACATGAGTTGCCATTGTTGTTCCCGGACATTACTTATAGCTTCTATCCGGTGTATTGCGGCTTATATGGCATTGATTTTGAAACCGTGCCGCTTAATTCAAAGTTTGAAATTGCAGTGGATGACTATCTGCGACCCAATGGCGGTATTATTTTCCCCAATCCAAATGCGCCGACAGGGATTCCCGTCGCATTAAGCGAGATTGAGGGTTTATTAAAAGCCAACACAAACTCGGTAGTCGTGATTGATGAGGCCTATGTTGATTTTGGGACAGAGTCTGCGGTAGCGCTAATCAATAAATATCCTAACCTGCTGGTGACCCATACCTATTCTAAATCACGCTCGCTGGCTGGCTTGCGTGTTGGATATGCGGTGGGGAATGCTGGTTTGATTGAGGCTTTAATCCGCATTAAGGATAGTTTTAACTCTTATCCTATTGACCGTTTTGCTGAAGCCGGTGCGGTTGCAGCGTTACACGATGAAGATTATTTTCAGCAAACACGTCAGCAAGTGATCGCTTCACGCGAGCAGTTAGTGGCCGATATGCAAGCATTGGGTTTTGAAGTGTTGCCTTCTGGCGCTAATTTTATCTTTGCACGGCATCCGGAATATTCTGGCGAAAAATTGGCATCAGGCTTGCGCGATCAAGCCGTGATCGTGCGGCATTTCAAAAAACCGGCGCGCATTGCAGAGTTTTTACGTATCACTATAGGTAATGAATCACAAAATCAGGCACTGATGCAGGCATTGCGGTCTTTGATGTAGGCAGAATGTTGCTAAAAGCAAAGTATTTGCCGCAATATAACCGCTAACATCAGGTAAATGAATGCATAACGACTTAAAAAAAGTCGTCGCAATATTGTCATTTTTTTCAAAATGCGGTTATGATGCACGCTATTGTACATAATGTGCAGTGAGGGTTGCGTTTGCATGATTGCTGCGCATTGATTCATTGGATTGAAAATAGAGCAAACTCGGAGGAAGAAAAATGGCACAAACCCAGATGGCATTGGACTCATTGGATTTTGACGCAACGATCGCTTTGGCAGCTAAAGTAGCGCCACACGTTGATATCCTGGAAATTGGTACACCTTGTATCAAGCATAACGGTATCGAATTGTTGAAAGCATTGCGTTCAAAATTCCCTAACAACAAGATTTTGGTTGACCTGAAAACCATGGATGCTGGCTTCTATGAAGCTGAGCCATTCTACAAAGCAGGTGCTGACATTTGTACCGTATTGGGTACTGCTGATATCGGTACTATCAAAGGCGTAATCGATGCTGCTAACAAATATGGCAAAGAAGCTCAGATCGACCTGATCAACGTTAAAGATAAAAAAGCCCGTACCCTGGAAGTGGTCAAGCTGGGTGCACACATTATCGGTGTTCACACTGGTTTGGATCAGCAAGCCGCTGGTCAAACACCATTTGCTGACTTGGGTCTGGTATCCGGTTTGAAAACTGGCGCTAAAGTATCTGTTGCTGGTGGTGTTAAAGCAGCAACGACTAAACAAGTTGTGGATGCTGGTGCTGACATCGTAGTGGCTGGTGCTGCTATCTACGGCGCTGCTGATCCAGCAGCTGCTGCTAACGAAATCACCAAGATCGCTCACGGTTCTGGCGCTGCTACTAAAGGTGGCAACAAATTGTTGCCATGGATCATTGCTGCGGTAGCCGCAGTGTTGGTATTCTCACTGTTGGGCAAAAAATCTGAAGAAGCTGCCCCAGCTGCTGAAGCGCCAGCTGCTGAAGAAGCTGCACCTGCTGAAGCTGCTCCAGCCGCAGAAGCACCTGCTGCCGAAGAAGCTGCTCCAGCGGAAGCTGCCCCAGCGGAAGCTGCGCCAGCAACTGAAGAAGCTAAGTAATCGATTGCTATCTTTACGGATAGCTTCTGGTTCAATAAAAGCAGCCCGATCGGGCTGCTTTTTTGTTTTTCATGTCGGCTTTTTGCCAGTCCGGCAAGACTTGCTGTAAAATGGTTGCAATTCATGCTAATTCTCTTTGAATACCTTCCTTTCTCTTATGTCACGTCAAGCCGAAGTCACGCGTAATACGCTAGAAACACAAATTACCGTTTCGATTAACCTCGATGGTACTGGTCAATCCGAGTTGCACAGCGGTTTGGGTTTCCTGGATCATATGCTGGATCAAATTGCCCGCCACGGCATGATTGATTTAAAAGTCCAGGCCAAAGGCGATTTGCATATCGATGGCCACCACACCGTGGAAGATATTGGTATTACACTTGGCCAAGCGTTTTCCAAGGCTTTGGGGGATAAGAAGGGGTTGACTCGTTATGGCCATAGCTATGTCCCGCTTGATGAGGCATTGAGCCGTGTCGCGCTGGATTTGTCTGGCCGCCCAGGTTTGGCGTTTGATTGCACTTTTACCCGCGCCATGATTGGCGAGTTTGATGTGGACTTAATTCATGAGTTCTTCCAGGGTTTTGTCAATCATGCATTGGTGACTTTGCATATTGATAACCTCAAGGGGCATAACGCACATCACCAGGCCGAAACGATTTTCAAAGCCTTTGGTCGTGCGCTGCGTATGGCGGCGACCCCTGATCCACGCATGGCTGGATTGATGCCATCTACCAAGGGTGCGTTATAACGCCTGATTGTTTATCATGAGTCGCTTGCAAGTTGCCATTGTTGATTATGGCATGGGTAATCTAAGGTCGGTGGCCAATGCCTTTAAAGCTGTGGCTCCGACTGTTTCTATCGCCGTGACCAGCGATCCTGCGTTGATTGCGCAGGCTGAGCGTGTCGTTTTTCCTGGGCAGGGTGCCATGCCGGATTGTATCCGTGAGCTTGATGCCCGTGATTTGCGTCAGGCAGTCCTGGATGCCACACAACAAAAACCGTTTCTAGGTATTTGTATCGGTTTACAAATGTTATTTGAGCATTCGGAAGAAGGTGATGTTCCTGGCCTCGGGGTCTATCCAGGGGAAGTTAAACGCTTTCCGCATGAGCGAATGATTGATGAACACGGTGCCAAGTTAAAGGTGCCTCATATGGGCTGGAGCCAGGTTCATCAAACCCAGGCACATGCCATGTGGGCAGGGATTCCTGACCAGGCGCGTTTTTATTATGTACACAGCTATTATGTTGCTCCCGATGAGACAAGTTTAACCGCCGCTACCACCGCTTATCCGTTTGATTTCACCGGTGCGATTGCGCGTGATAATGTATTTGCCGTGCAGTTTCACCCTGAAAAGAGCGCCACAGCAGGCTTGCAACTTTTGCGTAATTTTGTAAACTGGAAACCCTAAGGCGGGTTTCTGGCCGTTTTAGTCACCACTCGTTATTTATCTATTGAAAACAACATGTTAATTATTCCAGCAATTGATTTAAAAGATGGTCACTGCGTTCGTTTGAAGCAGGGCTTAATGGAAGAATCCACAGTATTTTCCGAAGACCCTGCCGCGATGGCCAGGCATTGGGTAGATAAAGGCGGCAAACGTTTGCATCTGGTGGACCTGAATGGCGCTTTCGCTGGCAAGCCGGTGAATGAAGATGCAATCAAGTCTATCGTTGCTGCAGTTGGTGGTGATATCCCAATTCAACTGGGTGGCGGTATCCGTGATCTGGATACGATTGAGCG
Source organism: Methylophilus sp. (assembly GCA_035565395.1). Classification (GTDB taxonomy): domain Bacteria; phylum Pseudomonadota; class Gammaproteobacteria; order Burkholderiales; family Methylophilaceae; genus Methylophilus. The sequence continues at coordinate 9,945 of DATMSK010000100.1, forward strand.
CTATCTTGACGATGGTATCAGTTACGTCATCATCGGTACTGCTGCCGTAAAAAATCCCGGGTTTTTGCATGAAGCCTGTTATGCATTTCCTGGGCAGATTATGGTTGGCCTCGATGCCAAAGATGGCAAAGTCGCGGTGGATGGCTGGTCCAAGCTGACTGGGCACGATGTGATTGATCTGGCGAAAAAATTTGAAGATTACGGCGTGGAAAGCATTGTGTATACAGACATTGGCCGTGACGGCATGCTGACTGGCGTGAATATTGAAGCCACTGTCGCTTTGGCGCAAGCATTAACCATCCCCGTCATTGCCAGCGGTGGGGTCACGAATTTGGATGATGTGCGCAATCTTTGCGCAGTGCAGGATGAGGGCATTATGGGCACGATTACCGGTCGTGCCATTTACGAAGGTACGCTGGATTTTGCGGCGGCACAACAGCTGGCAGACCAGCTGAGCGGTCAATAATGGGCTGTGCCAAGCGCATTATTCCTTGCCTGGATGTGACCGATGGCCGCGTGGTCAAAGGCGTTAACTTCCTTGAGCTGCGCGATGCAGGAGATCCTGTAGAAATTGCCCAGCGTTACAATGACCAGGGTGCAGACGAACTCACCTTTTTAGATATTACAGCCAGTTCTGATAACCGTGACCTGATCTTGCATATCATAGAGCGTGTTGCAGAGCAGATTTTTATTCCGCTGACCGTGGGTGGCGGGGTGCGCAAGGTCGAAGATGTGCGCCGGTTACTCAATGCAGGCGCCGACAAAGTCAGTATCAACACCACGGCTGTCTTGAATCCACAAGTTGTGGAGGATGCAGCTGGCCGTTTTGGTTCGCAATGTATTGTGGTGGCGATTGATGCTAAGAAGGTCGATAACCAGCCATTTGAATGGGAAGTTTTCACACATGGTGGGCGCAATCCCACTGGTTTAGATGCAGTGAAATGGGCTCAGAAAATGGTCAGCCTCGGTGCAGGTGAACTGCTGGTGACCAGTATGGACCGTGATGGGACCAAAATTGGTTTTAATAACCCGCTTAATAAAGCGATCAGCGATGCTGTCGATGTGCCATTGATCGCGTCTGGTGGTGTAGGTAACTTGCAGCATCTGGTGGATGGTGTGACTGTCGGTGGTGCAGATGCGGTACTGGCTGCCAGTATCTTTCACTATGGTGAGTTTACGGTACAGCAAGCCAAAGACTATATGCGTGAGCATGGATTGGAAGTGCGATGAGCTGGCTGGATCAAGTGACCTGGACGGAGGACGGACTTGTCCCTGTTATCGCCCAAGAAAAAGACACTGGCAAGATTTTGATGTTTGCCTGGATGAATCGTGAGGCGTTGCAACTGACGCGCGATACCGGTCACGCCGTGTATTTCTCCCGCTCGCGTAACAAGTTATGGCATAAAGGCGAAGAATCCGGGCATACACAGATTGTGCATGATATCCGTTTGGATTGTGATAATGATGTCGTCATGATGACGGTCGAACAACTGGGGGGCATTGCCTGTCATACTGGACGACACAACTGCTTTTTCCAGCAACTGCAAGGTGACCAGTGGGTCACAGTAGAACCAGTGCTTAAAGATCCGAAAGCGATTTACCATGAGTGATGGTTTGAATGGCAATGATGTATTAAGCCGGCTGTCTGAATTGCTGGAGCAGCGTAAAGCTGCTGACCCATCTTCTTCTTATGTTGCCAAGTTGTACGCTAAAGGCATGGACAGCATTCTGAAAAAAATAGGCGAAGAGGCGACGGAAACGGTGATCGCAGCCAAGGGCGGCAAGGCGGAAGAGATTGTTTATGAAACTGCTGACTTGTGGTTCCATACGCTGGTCATGTTAAGTCATGCCGGCCTCAGCGCGCAGGATGTCCTCAACGAGTTGGCGCGCCGTGAAGGCTTGTCAGGGATTGCTGAGAAAGCGAGCAGAATAGAATGAGCGCGGATTGTGTTTTTTGCAAAATCGTTGCAGGTGACATTCCTTCAAAAACCCTGTATGAAGATGACGATGTGGTTGTGTTCCATGACATCCGTCCATTGGCAAAGGTACATTTTCTGATTGTGCCTAAAACCCATATTGAAACATTGAAAGACTGTATGCCGGAACATCAGCCCTTATTGGGGAAAATGATGTTACTCGCTGCCAAACTGGCTGCTGAACAGGGCTTGGTTGGTTATAAAAC
>DATMSK010000101.1:0-8866 GCA_035565395.1 Methylophilus sp.
AAGCTAGGGTGCACTTTCTTTTGGTTACTTTATCTTTGGGCAAGCAAAGAAAAGTAATTTTCGTACTGGCAAATCAGCACTATCAAATAAACAAACTTAAGCTACTTGTAAGCCGCCATGCTGCATGCCTCTCCCCATGCCATGTTAAAATCTCCTCCCTATGACCGCTGTCTCACCGATCCAACTCATCACCCAACTCGAAAAACAACTCTCCCAGTGCATGCTGGCCGACCGCTTCCCGTTGAAACGGCGTTTAAACCAGTTGCGTGATGCACTTAAACAGAACAAACCCGTCGATAAATCCCTGGTCGATATTGCTCACAAAGTCCAGGCATCGCAGCAGCGTTTGCAGGCGCGGTTAAGTGCTTTACCCAAACCAGAATATCCTCCCGAGTTGCCAGTCAGCGGCAAAAAGGACGAGATTGCAGCGGCGATTGCCAAACATCAGGTGGTGATTGTCTGTGGTGAAACCGGCTCCGGTAAAACCACACAGTTACCCAAAATCTGCCTGGAGTTGGGTCGGGGTGTGACGGGCATGATTGGCCACACCCAGCCACGCCGGATTGCTGCGCGTTCGGTCGCATCACGTATCGCACAGGAACTCAAAAGTCCGTTGGGTGACGCGGTAGGTTACAAGGTGCGCTTTAATGACAAGCTGTCCGAAAGTAGTTACGTCAAATTGATGACGGACGGTATTCTGCTGGCAGAAACGCAAAGCGATAAATTCCTCAACGGCTATGACACTATCATCATCGATGAAGCACATGAGCGTAGCCTGAATATTGACTTCCTGCTGGGCTATCTTAAGCAATTATTACCCAAGCGGCCGGATTTAAAAATCATCGTCACCTCGGCGACGATTGATGCCGATCGCTTTTCCAACCACTTTGACGGTGCGCCGGTGATCGAGGTCAGTGGCCGGACGTATCCGGTCGAAATCCGTTACCGTCCTTTGGGTAATAAAACGACCATGGTCGCAGTCGAAGTCCCCGTGGCTGATGGGCTGGATGACATAGACCGTTTTGCGCAGGACCTGATGGGCATCAAGCGCAAGCCACCACGCACCGAAACGCGCTGGCTGGAAGAGGATGACGAAGAAGAAGTCATGGAAGATGCCATCCTCGATACTGCAGAAGATTTATTGCGTCTTGGCGATGGCGATATCCTGGTGTTTCTGCCGGGTGAACGCGAAATTCGCGATACGGCAGACCATTTGCGCAAGTATCAGGGCCGTTCGCCCAAGCTCCAGTCGATTGAGATTCTGCCGTTGTTTGCACGGCTGAGTATCGAAGACCAGCAGAAGATTTTCCGTCCAGGCGGCCAGCGCCGCATCGTGCTCGCCACCAACGTCGCCGAAACGTCATTGACCGTGCCTGGCATCAAGTACGTGATTGATGCCGGACTGGCGCGCGTGAACCGTTATAGCCCACGGGCCAAGGTGGAGCAGTTGCAGATTGAAAAAATCTCGCAAGCGGCAGCCAAACAGCGGGCAGGGCGTTGCGGCCGGGTGTCTAACGGTATCTGCGTACGCTTGTATTCTGAAGAAGATTTTAATCAGCGTCCGGCATTTACTGACCCCGAAATATTACGTAGCTCACTGGCCAGCGTGATTTTGCGGATGGCGGATTTACGGCTGGGCGATGTGGCTGAGTTTCCGTTTATCGAGGCCCCATCTTCACGGTTGATCAGTGACGGTTACCAGTTACTGCAAGAGTTGGGTGCCGTGACCGAGCGGCGCGAGATTACCGAGCTGGGCCGCCAGATGGCGCGTTTGCCGCTAGACCCACGAGTGGCGCGCATGATCATTGCCGCCAAAAAAGAAGGCTGCTTGCGCGAGATATTGATTATTGCCAGTGTGCTGAGTATCCAGGACCCGCGCGAGCGGCCCATGGATAAACGTGAAGCGGCCGACAATGCGCATGCCAAGTTCAAGGCCGATGATTCTGACTTCATGAGTTACCTCAAATTGTGGGACTGGTATGAGCAGGCACTCAAGACCAAGAAGTCTAACCGTGATTTGCTTAACCAGTGCCACCAGAGCTTCCTGTCCTTCTTGCGCCTGAAAGAGTGGCGTGAGTTGCATCAGCAACTACTGGAGATGGTCGAAGACATGGACCTCAAGCGCAACGATCAGGAAGCCAGCTATGCGCAGGTTCACCGCGCCTTGTTGTCCGGGTTGTTGGGGAATATTGGCTTCAAGGATGGTGATAGCGAAACCTATGCCGGTGCGCGCGGTATCCGTTTTACCATTGCGCCGGGCTCCGCCCTCAAGAAAAACCGTCCCAAATGGGTGATGGCGGCCGAGCTGGTGGATACGACCAAACTCTATGCACGCGTCGTTGCCAAGATAGACCCGGACTGGATAGAACCGATTGCCAACGAAGGTGGCAGCCGTGACCTGACACAGAGTGATTACACCGACCCGCGTTGGGATAGAAAGCTAGCACAGGTCGTAGCCTGGGAGCGCGTGAGCTTGTACGGCCTGACCATCGTGCCCAAGCGCCGTGTGCATTATGGCCCGATCAACCCCACCGAAGCACGTGAGATTTTTATCCGTGAGGCGCTGGCGAATATGGAATTCGATACGCGGGCACCGTTCTTTGAGGCCAACCGCCGTTTGATTGCAGAGGTTGAGGCACTGGAGCATAAGGCACGCCGTCAGGATGTGCTGGTCGATGAATACCAGCTGTTTGTATTCTACGACAAGGTGGTGCCGCCCATTGCAGGGCCTGGTCATCAAGAGCCTTATCGTATCTACAATGGCGCGTCTTTCGAGAAATGGCGCCAGGATGCTGAGAAAAACAATCCCAAGGTGTTGTACCTGACACGTGAGTCGCTGATGCGCCATGGCGCCAGCGCGATTACCGAGGTGCAGTTCCCAGAGCAGATGACCATCGATGGTGAAGCGGTGCCGCTCAAATACCGTTTTGAGCCTGGCCATGTGCTCGATGGCGTCACGGCGACGATTCCTTTAGCCTTGCTCAACCAGCTGGATGCGACGGTCACCGAGTGGCTGGTGCCTGGCATGGTGCGCGACAAAGTGACAGCGCTAATCAAGGCCTTGCCGAAAACCCTGCGCCGCGTGTGTGTGCCGGTGCCGGAGTTTGTGACTGGTTTCCTGGAAGCCAAAAATCCGCAGCAGCCCTTGTTGCCGGCCTTGGCTGAATTTATCCAGCACAAAACCGGGCTTAAACTCAAGCCGGAAGAATTTGACCTCGCCGGGCTGGATGCGCACCACCTGATGAATTTTAGTGTGGTCGATGAAAAGGGCAGGGAGCTGGGCATGGGCCGCGACTGGCACTTGCTTAAAAAACAACTGGGTTCTGCGGCACAATTGACCTTCAGGACCGGTTCGCCTGGCATCGAGAAGTCTGGCCTCAAACAGTGGGATTTTGGTGATTTGCCTGAAACGCTCACCTTTAGCAAAGATGGTCGCCAGCTCACTGGCTATCCCGGTCTGGAAGACAACACTGACAGTGTCGCGGTCAAATTGTTTGATACGCCAGAAGCCGCAACGGTTGCTCATCGCAAGGGCGTGTGCCGATTGATGCGATTTGAACTCAAAGAGCAGATGAAGCAATTGGAAAAAGGCCTGCCCGGCTTTAACCAGTATGCCTTGCTGTTACGCGCTGTCATGAACCCGGATCAGTTGCGAGAGGATATGTTGCAGGCGATTGCTGACCGCGCCTTTATTGCCGAGGATGAACTGCCTCGCACCAATGCCGAGTTTATGCAGCTCAAGGCGCGTGCACGTACCCGCTTGCCCGCCGTGACCGAGGCTTTGACCCGGCAGGCACAGCTCATTGCCAATGAATACCAGGTACTCACGGCGCAATTGCAAAAAATGACGCCAGTGACGCAAAAAATCAAACGTGAGTGTGAACAGCAATTGCAAAACCTGTTATACCCGGGATTTTTCAGCCGTACACCATGGGAGCAGTTGCCACACCTGCCGCGCTACCTCAAGGCGATTAAAATGCGCATAGATAAGTATCCGACCAGCATAGAGCGTGATGGCCGGCATACACAGGCACTGGTGCAAATTGAGCAGCGCTGGCAGCAAAAAGTGGAGCAATTACGCAAGGCACACCTGCCTGTAACAAGCCAGTTACAAGACTTTGCGTGGCAGTTGCAGGAGTTACGTGTATCATTATTTGCGCAGGAATTAAGAACGCCTTATCCTGTCTCAATCAAACGTCTTGAAAAACTCTGGCAAGAAATGCAATAGTCATGCGTGACCACCGCTAACATGTGATGAATCCCCTTCATGCAGCCGTCTCCCTTTGAACCCTTTAGTACGCCTAACTGGCTGAAGCCAAAACAACGTGACCGCGTGTTGCGTATCCCGGCACGCCTGATGTGGGCGATATTGTTATCGCTGGTTTTTCACGCGATTTTGTTCTGGGGATTTTTGCTGGACTTGCTTAAGCCGCTTGAAGAGCCAGCACAAGAGCCATTGAATATTGTGCTGGACCTGGGATTGCCAGTGCCCAAAACGCCCAAGGTCACACCGCCGCCACAAGAGATGCCAGCGCCGGAGCCTGTTCCGCAACCTAAGCCAAAACCACCGCCAAAAGCGGAGCCCAAGCTACCGAAAAAAATCATTCAGTCGCAACGGCCAGATAGCCCATTCAAGGTACCAGAGCCCAAGCCACAACCAAGGCAGGAACAGCCACAGCCCACGCCTGCGCCAACCGCTGAGGATTTTTCAAGCTTTATCAAGCGCAAGCAGACGGACCGCAATGCCGATGAAATGGCAGCCAAGCAGATTAATGATGCCGCTGCGGCAGCCGAACGTGGCCCGTCAGAAGATGAGCGTCGCATGAAAAACATTCTGAACAACCTCAAGGTAGGCACCAACGGCTTGTTCCAGATCAGGCGTATGGACCCCTACAATGCGACGTTCAGTTTCAAAGGCTGGGTAGACGATTACACCTCTGCCAATACGCAGTATTTCGAGGTCGAGGCCCGCAGCGGTGAAGATATCCGCCTGGTGATGATACGCCGCATGATTGCGATCATCCGTGAGCATTACAATGGCGACTTTGACTGGATATCCAACCGCCTGGGGCGTACGGTCACACTCTCTGCGCGCAATGGTGATAATGCTGCGCTGGAGGACTTCCTGATGAGGGAGTTTTTTGGCAACAATTATAAAAGCCAGGATATTTACGGGCGCTAGCGAACACCATCCATGATGCCAGGCGACTTCGATCCTCCCGCAGCGTCAAATCGGCCATCCTGGCAACACAAGACTGCCCTGATCTTCTTTGTCGCGCTAGGCCTTGCATCAGTCACCGCGACGGGCCTGCAATATTTTACCGCCCTCGGTGTCACCGTCATTACCTTGTTGTATATGCTATGCGTACTGTGGGCGGCCTATTTCCTGCGTTTTGCGCAGGCCTTGCTCACGGCAGTCGTCGCCGTCCTGCTGATCAATTACTGTTTTATCGAACCCAGGTATACCTTTTGGGTAGCGAGCTTGCAATCCTGGGTGGTGTTAACTGTATTTGCCATTCTCGCGCTCACGGTCAGTCATGCCATGCAGCAATTAAAGTGGCAAATGCAACGCGCACAACTGGCAGCGCAACAATCCCGTTTTTTCCAGTCCCTGGCCGAGCTACTGGCAACACAGGTGACGGTCGCACAATTATTGCAAAGCGCTTGCCAGCATGTACAGGATGTCTTTGGCTGGCCGGTCAGTGTGGTGGCTTTATCCGAAGCTGGCACACTTACATGGCTGGCAGGGGAGCCGTTACCGGAAATTCAAGCCAGCAGTGTGCAATGGGCCCTGGATTACCAGCGGCCTATCGGTGCAGGTACCACAGACTGGCCAGGCCTCGGCGCCACCTTGCTGCCATTTGGCTTTCCGCAACATGAAGTCCTGGTAGTGAAGGTAAGCCCTGGGGAGGCGGATGTGCATTTCCTGCGCTTACTCACCCATCAGGTCGCGCAGGCCACGATCAAGTTACGCCAGCAACTCGCTTTGGCCCAGGCGACGCAGGATGCCAGTGAAGCCAACTTCAAGAAGACACTGTTAACCGCCTTGTCGCACGATATGCGCACGCCATTAACGGCGATTCTCGGTGCAGTCAATGTGCTGGCTGACCAGCAGATTAGCCTGGCCCCTGCACAGGCCGGGCAGTTATTAAGCAGTATCCAGGCTGAAGCGGGTTATTTGACGCAAGCCACTGAAAATATCCTGACGCTGGTCAAGCTGGATGTTGGCGCCAGCAGCCTGCACCTGGACTGGGAGGCGCCACAGGAGGTCATCCAGCATGTGGTGCATCGCTATGCGCAACGCACGCCGCCGCTCTCCCTGCAACTGAGTATGCCTGACGCTAGCCTGTACGGCGAAGTGCTGGTCAAGATGGATGCAGTGCTGGTGGCGCATGCGCTGGCCAACTTGGTTGATAATGCCTTGCAATGGCGTAGCGCAGAGACCCCGATTGAAATCGCCCTGACAGTAGAGCCACCCTGGCTGGTATTGTCCGTGCTGAATCACGGACCAGGCTTCCCGCCGGGGTTCGTGGTCTCGGCGTTTGATGCACGCATGCCGTCTATGGCGGGCACGCGCGGGTTTGGTCTCGGCTTGTCCATCGTGCAGACGCTGATGCAACTGCATGGTGGGGAGCTGCGTATTACCACTGCAGAAGACCAGCGGACCTGTGTTTCCATGCGCTTGCCATTTGTCTATGCTGCAGACCTGATGCAGGATGGCAAGCCATGAGCCAGCAAGCGGGCAGCCAAGTGGCGCAGCCATCCTTGTTACTGGTTGAAGACGACCCAGGGGTCTACCAGTTTTTGTTGCCTGCATTGTCTGCACATGGCTACCGCGTACAACATGCACGTGACCTGGCACAAGCCAGGCAAGCCAGCGGATTTGCCATGGTGATCCTCGACCTTGGCTTGCCGGATGGGCAGGGCGAGCAATTTATCCCGCATGTGCGCAGTTATTCGGATGTGCCTATCCTAGTGCTTTCGGCGCGGCAGGATGAGCTGGATAAAGTGCATTGCCTCAACCTGGGGGCAGATGATTACCTGATGAAACCGTTTGGCCTGCAGGAATTACTGGCCAGGATACAGGTCGCGTTGAGGCGCACCGCCATCATGCAGATGCGTGACCATGTTTACCAGCATCAGTCGCTGATCATAAACCGCGCCAGCGGCATCGTCACCAAACACGGTGAGCCGCTGCATTTAAGCCCGATAGAACATGCCTTGCTTATGTTGCTCGCCAGCAAACCCGGCACAATCTTTACCCATAGCCAGTTACTGGCACAGGTATGGGGGCCAGACTATATTGACGACACCCATTACCTGCGCATCCATATTGGCCGCTTACGTGCCAAGCTTGAAGAAGACCCCGCGAATCCGCAAACCCTGCTCACCGAACTGGGCATCGGTTACCGTCTCGCCTGAGATACTGACTTGTTTATGCGATTGATATACCGTTAGTCGCACACTGTTTCCATCAATCAACCACAAGGGGATATGATGGAAATGCTTTCCACCAAAAAAAGTAGTCTGGCCGCCTTGGCCTTGGGCGCGATCGGTGTCGTCTATGGCGATATCGGCACCAGCCCGCTCTATACCATACAAGTCATTTTTAGCGAAGGCACAGGTGTGCCGCTCAACCAGGCCAATATCCTGGGCGCAGTTTCGTCCATTTTCTGGTTACTGATGTTTGTCGTGACCTTTAAATACGTATTTCTGGTATTACGTGCGCACAACAAAGGCGAGGGCGGCGTGATGGCTTTATTGTCGCTGGCGATTGCAGGCTTGCGTCCACAGGGCAAGCAGGCGGGTGTTTTATTATTGCTAGGCGTGCTGGGCGCCGCCCTGTTTTATGGCGATAGTGTGCTTACACCAGCCATCTCAGTGCTGTCTGCGGTTGAAGGCCTGCAAGTGGCTGCCCCAGGGCTGGCTGCCCAGGTGTTGCCCATTTCGATAGGCATCCTGATCGGCCTGTTCTGGTTCCAGCGGCATGGTACCCATGCCGTGGGCCGTTTTTTTGGCCCTATCGTGATTGTTTGGTTTATCTCGCTCGCCAGCATAGGCATCTGGCAAATGAGCCAGGCGCCGGAAATATTGCAGGCATTGCAGCCGCAATATGCCTGGCAATTCCTGCAAGGCCGTGGCACGGCCGTGTTTATTGCCATTGGTGCGATTCTACTGGCGGTGACCGGGGCAGAAGCCCTCTATGCCGATATGGGTCACTTTGGCCGCCCAGCCATCCAGTTGGCCTGGCTGGGGCTGGTGTTTCCCTGTTTAACCCTGAACTACCTGGGGCAGGGCGCATTACTGCTGCAACATCCTGAGGCTGTGAGTAATCCGTTTTACCTCGCGTTTCCGCAACCCTTGCTGATTCCAGCCGTTATTCTCGCTACGCTGGCAACGATCATTGCTTCACAAGCGGTGATTTCCGGCGCATTTTCCATGACCCGTCAGGCGATTCAATTGGGTTTTTTGCCACGCATGCGCATTATCCATACCTCTGCCAGTGAATCGGGCCAGATTTATATGCCCGCCGTGAACTGGATCTTGCTACTGGCCGTGATTATTGTGTGTCTGGCATTCAAAAGCTCTTCGGCCCTGGCCTCTGCTTATGGCATTGCCGTTACAGGCACCATGCTCATCACCACCATCCTGTTGTTTCTTGTCATGCTTCAGCGTTGGCAGTTTCCGCTTTGGGGTGCTTGTTTGCTGGCAGGGATGTTGGCTGCAGTGGATAGCGTGCTGCTCAGCTCCGCTTCGATGAAATTTCTCCAGGGCGGCTGGTTCCCGGTGGCCCTGAGCATCGGATTGGTGTTGCTGATGACCACCTGGAAAAAAGGCCGTCATATGCTATTGAAAGGGATCGCAG
>DATMSK010000102.1:0-3071 GCA_035565395.1 Methylophilus sp.
CCCGGTGCCAGCAGTGGCCTGCTCCATTTCCTGTTTCTGGGCTTCCATTTTTTTGGACCAGATATTGCCGGCAATGGCACCCGCGCCAGCGCCTACCGCGGCACCAATCACCGCGCCTTTACCACCACCTGCAACCGCACCAATGACACCGCCTGCCGCTGCGCCAATACCAGCTCCTTTGGCTGTCCCTTTTTGAGTTTCGCTCATGTTTGCGCAACCGGAGGTACCCAGTGCGGCGATTAACAGAGATATTGTCATTATTTTATGCATTGTTTTCCCTTACGTAGTGTGAATGGCTTTAGAGCACTTCTATAAATTCAACTTCCGTTGCCATACTGTGTTGCTTATAAAAAATGTATCCTCACATATTATCTATATGCTGCGTCCAGATGATTTAAGCAGGCAATGCGTGAAACGCATGCTCGCAAATTTTTTAATCGCGCCTTGTCTGGCTGAGCAGTTTGAATTTATAGAAGCAGTTTCAGTTTGTCCAGTCGGGCTCGGGGAAGTTCAGTCCCCAGTCTAGAAGAATTGCGTATAATTCTCACTTAATTAAAGCACGCTGCTTTTCTGCCGTTGAATAGCCAGATGGTAAATAGTAGCAGCAAGTGCAGATAAATTTACAGAGAAGATACACCCAGGTAAGTTGATGGTTCCACCAATCATATTAGATATTGAAGCATCCGGTTTCGGCGTGGGTAGTTACCCGGTCGAGATTGGTTACGCCAATGCAGACGGAACCACCTGGAGTGCGCAGGTGCAGCCGCATGCAGACTGGTTGCATTGGGATAAAGAAGCTGAAAAGCTACACCAGCAATCCCGTCAATCGTTAGAAGCGCATGGCCAGACCGTACAGGATATTGCTGCGCACCTCAACCAGGTGTTTGCTGGCAAAACAGTGTATACCGATGGCTGGTACCAGGATTTTGTCTGGTTACATAATCTCTATGAAGCGGCGGGTTTAAGCCCTAAATTTAAACTCGAAGATTTAAGCTTAACCCTGTCGCCTGAACAAAAATCAGCCTGGCACGAGACCAAGCAAATAATCCGTGAAAACCTGGCATTGCAGCAACATCGGGCGTCTACCGATGCCAAGGTATTGCAACTGACCTGGCTCCGCACTGCGCAAGCCGCGGCAGCCCTTGCAGATTAATCTATCGCTGACGCCCGAGCTGTGATGGCTATCGTTCGGGTAGACTAGCCAAACTTTCATCCTCGCCTGAGTTTATAAGCCTGATCATGTCCTCTTTTGACTCCACCCGTACCCGCTGGGATATGTTCTGCAAAGTGGTTGATAACTTTGGGGATGTTGGCGTTTGCTGGCGTCTGGCGCGTCAGCTGGCAGATGAGCATGGCATCGATATCCGCTTGTGGGTGGATGATATTGCATTGGCGTCACGGTTTGCAGGGGGCGGGCACGCAGGCGTGACTTTGCAGCAGTGGACTGAACACGCAGACTTTTCTCATGCAGCCAAGGTGGTGATAGAAACTTTTGGTTGCGGCTTGCCTGAGGCTTATCAGCAAAGCATGTTGTTGCAGCACTCCACTTGGGTGAATGTCGACTATTTGTCGGCGGAAAGCTGGGTGGAGGGGTTTCATGCGCAACCATCCCCTCAGCCAAGTGGCCTGGTGAGATATTTCTTTTATCCTGGGTTTACGCAAGCCACAGGTGGTTTGTTACGTGAAGCCAGCTTAATCGGGCTGCAAACACAATCCAGTTGGCAAGCGTTGGGGCTGGAACCCGCGCCAGACAAGTTGAATGTGTCTTTATTCTGTTACGCCCATGCACCCTTGGCTGCGTTGGTCGATAGCCTGCAGGCATCAAGCCAATCTGTACGAGTGCTGGTGCCACAAACGGTTGCCCCCATGTTGGCTCAAGTACTCAATACACCCATTTTATCGGTAGGGGATCGCGTACAGAGGCAGCAATGCGAGTTTGTCGTCATCCCATTTTTATCACAGCCTGATTATGACCGCTTGCTCTATCTGTGTGACTTGAATTTTGTACGCGGTGAAGATAGCTGGATTCGTGCGCTATGGGCTGGCAAGCCCATGATCTGGTTACCTTACCAGCAAAGCGAAGAGACACACCTGCTGAAATTAAAAGCGTTTATGCAACATTACCTGGCAGAAGCAGAAACACCGCTAGCTACGATCATCCAAACGGCTATGCAGGCGTGGGCGCAAGGCCACTGGCAAGCAACCGATTGGGAAGCTTTGTTGTCTGTATTGCCGCAATTCAGGCAGCATGCGCAAGCGTTTAAGTTGCGCCAGTCACAACAAGTCGATTTGGCCACTCACTTGGTGATTTTTGTTCAGAAAATAGCGAAGTGAGTGAGCGAGCGGAATAAAGTGCGAGGCGCACGGAACGCAGGAAGCAAGGCAGTACATAAAGTACGACTTGTTTATGAGTACCGCGTAACGCAGCAATTTGCGCGCGTAGCCACTTAATTCCTTGTTTTCTTGAGAAATGTCCGGCATATCGGGTATAATTCGGCGCTTTCAAATCCCGCATACAAATTAAGGCTTATTTATGAAAATCGCTCAAGAACTCCGCGTTGGCAACGTAGTGATGATTGGCAACGACCCGATGGTGGTTGTAAAAACCGAATACAACAAATCCGGCCGTAATGCGGCTGTGGTGAAAATGAAAATGAAAAACTTGTTGACGGAAGCGCCAAGCGAAAACGTTTACAACGCCCAGGACAAGTTTGACGTGATTGTGTTGGAAAAGAAAGAAGTGACTTTCTCTTACTTTGCTGATCCTACCTATGTATTTATGGACGCTGAGTACAACCAGTACGACGTAGATGCCGAGTTTATGGAAGATGCGCTGCCATACCTTGAAGATGGTATGCCATGTGAAGTGCGTTTCTACGAAGGCAAAGCGATTTCTATCGAATTGCCAACCACTGTTGTGCGTGAGATCACTTACACCGAGCCAGCTGTGAAAGGTGATACTTCCGGTAAAGTGATGAAACCGGCCAAGATCGCTTCCGGTTTCGAAATTCCAGTGCCTCTGTTTGTCAACCAGGGCGACAAAATCGAGATCGATACACGTACTGGTGAAT
>DATMSK010000103.1:0-4967 GCA_035565395.1 Methylophilus sp.
ATCTATATCTTCAAGCTTACCTGGCAGGGCATTGGCCACTCCAATACTGCACCCCACCTTAACCTCTATACCATTACTCAGAAGGATGGGGGGAGCAATGGCCAGTTTAACCTTGTCGGCCACCGTTTTGGTGAGGGCATCCAAATCTCTCAAATAACGTAACATGATCACAAATTCGTCCCCCCCAAAGCGGCAAACGACCTCATCCTGTCGCAAGGTACGCTGAACACGACGAGAAACCTCAATCAGGACCTCGTCGCCAGACGTATGGCCGTACTTGTCATTGACAGCCTTGAACCCGTCCAGATCAATAAATAGCAATGCAATCCCGGGTCTATCTTTTGCAGGCAGTGTCACCGTTTGCTGCATAATTTTTATCAGGCCTCGACGATTCATCAGGCCAGTCAAAGCATCTTCAGTCACCATACGCTCAAGATTTTTTTGCTGGGCATGAAACATGGTCATATCCATCAAGAAACCCACATACAGATCCTGATCATGCTCTCGAATCGACACGAGTGCGCTCCTCAGTGGAATTTCATGGCCGTCCGCATGCCGAGCGTTACACTCCACCACCCACTGGTCAGTCACATCGGTCTGGCGGCGTAATTGATTGGGAATACTCAACTCATTCCATTCCGGAATCAACATGGACACATGTTTACCTAATGCATATTGCGCATTAAAACCAAACAGCCCCTCAAACGAACGATTCACAGTCTGGATAATGCCAGCATGATCGGTAATCACAATGGCATCAATCGCATTTTGAAAAATAACCCGCATCTGGTGCTCTTTAAATTGCAACTCACGGCCCAACTGTCGTTGCTTGGCGAGCATATTCTGTGCTGTCATGAGGCCAATGAGCGCCATGGACCCCAATGCAATCAACATGGATAAGTACCATCGATCCACCGTAAACACAGGCACGGAAAATTCTGCAATGCCAATAAAGCGGGCAGATGACATCCCCACATAGTGCATGGTAGTGATGGCAGCCCCCATGACCACGCCCCCAATCACATGCCGCCAGGCACGCCACTGACCAAAACCATCACAGATATGGCGAAACCATAGAGCGAGCGTAGCAAGGACCACCGCGACGAAGACTGACAAAAGTACCCCCCACAACTCGAAGCCGATGGCAGCCGCCGTTTGCATGGCGAGCATACCGCTGTAATGCATGATCCCAATGCCAGCGCCGGTCAGAGTACCCCCCAGCAAAAGGTGCAACATTCCTTTACGCATATCAAACAACCAGCGCATCGCCACCCACGAGGCGATCAATGCTGGCAAAATGGAAAGGATAGTTGTCCACTTAGCATACTTTACCGTGGCGCATAACTCGAAAGCGAGCATACCTATGAAGTGCATGCTCCATACTGCGGCCCCTAACGCTACAGCACCGCCTGCAAGGGCGAGTTGCTGATCCCGTTTGAGCACAAACTGCTTGGCACTTTCTGCCAGATACATGGCTAATATCGAGGCACTTGCAGCGATCACAAATGACAAAACCACCAGGCTTGTGTCATATCGATGAAGAAGCTCACTCGCGTCGGAAGGGGGACCAGCAAACGGGAAATTAATCATTTCATCAGGGCCATTTGAAATGAGACAAGAAAAGCTTATATCAAATCGCCGGGATGCAAAAGGCTAAATAGTCTATAAAAACGCATTCGATTGTATTCAATGCTATTATTTGCGCAAAAAACATGGCGGGTACATGTAGCAGCAAAATGCACTGTATATGCGCCGAATATATATTTGGTAAGACTTACTCAAAGAATCAAGCATGAAACAGTTTGGTATCTATATTATTGGTGACGAGATTCTTTCCGGAAAACGTCAGGATGCTCATCTTGGCAAAGTGATCTCATTGCTCTCTGCACGCGGCCTGCAATTAAGCTGGGCACATTTCATCGGTGACATCCCTGAACAAATCACGAGCCTGCTCAAAGCCAGTATGGCACGGGGTGATGTGGTATTCAGTTTTGGCGGCATCGGCGCGACACCAGACGATCATACGCGCCAATGTGCTGCGGCAGCGGCAGGCGCACCGATTGAGCGGCATGCGGGTGCAGTTGCAAATATTGAAGCGCAATACGGCGAAACCGCTTACCCTAAGCGAGTCTTGATGGCTGATTTTCCGCAAGGCTGCGATCTGATTCCCAATCCTGTAAACCGTGTGGCCGGATTCAGCATTCATGAGCATTACTTTGTGCCAGGGTTTCCAGAAATGGCACATCCCATGATTGAATGGGTGCTCGACACGTATTACAGCCACCTCTTTCACAC
Source organism: Methylophilus sp. (assembly GCA_035565395.1). Taxonomy (GTDB): domain Bacteria; phylum Pseudomonadota; class Gammaproteobacteria; order Burkholderiales; family Methylophilaceae; genus Methylophilus. The sequence goes on from DATMSK010000103.1 coordinate 2,296, forward strand.
CAATGACTATCTGGAACAAGCAATTGTGGTGACCGAGGCCGGGGAAAGTGACTTGATTGACCTGATGAATGCCATGCTTGGCCGCTATCCCATGCTCAAGCTCTTCAGTCTGCCGCGAACTAATCAGCGCCGTACGACAGAAGTGGGCATGAAAGGACAAAGCGCGCTGGTCAAACAAGCGATGCTAGACCTGAAAGCCGGTGTATCCGCGCTTGGTTACCCTTGGACAGATGTGCTGGAATCATAAGCCAGACCATATGAATTGCCGTCCGCAATGTGGTGCCTGTTGTATTGCACCTTCCATCAACAGCCCGATTCCAGGCATGCCTCTTGGCAAGCCCGCGGGCGTGCCTTGCATTCAACTGGATGAATTATTGAGATGCAAACTGTTTGGTCAACCGGAGCGTCCTGCGTTTTGTGGTGGGCTACAACCAGCCGTCGACATGTGTGGCGAAACGCGTGAACAAGCGATTAGCTGGCTGAATGGGCTGGAATCAGCCACTCAGCCAGATTGAAAGTGGATTACTGTTTACGATAAGCCCAGCGCATCATGGCCAGCCCAACCAGAATCATAGGCACGCACAGCCATTGCCCCATACTCAGTCCCAGCGACAACAAGCCTAAGAAGCTATCCGGCTCCCGGGTAAATTCGACAATAAAGCGGAAGCTGCCATAGCACAGCAGGAACATGGCCGAGATGGCGCCTACTCGGCGCTTCTTGCCGGCAAACGTCCACAAAATAAGAAACAGCACGATGCCTTCAAGCGCAAACTCATACAGTTGCGACGGGTGACGGGCAACCTGATCGACGGCAGGAAACACCATCCCCCAATCGGCATTGGTCGGGCGCCCCCACAACTCGGCATTGATAAAATTACCCAAGCGGCCTGCACCAAGCCCAATCGGCACCAAAGGTGCGACAAAATCCATTAATTGCAGCCATGCCACGCCACGCTTGCGAGCAAACAGCGCCATCGCGACCATCACGCCGATAAACCCGCCATGGAACGACATACCGCCTTGCCATAAGGCAAAAATCTCCAGTGGGTGCTGCAAGAAGTAAGCAGGCTGATAAAACAGCACATATCCCAACCTGCCGCCTAGTACCACGCCCAACGCGATATAAAACAGCATATCGTCCGGGTCTCGCTCCTGCCAGGGAGAAGCGGGGTCTATTTTGCGCAAACGCTTGACCTGATATTGCCCCAGCCACAAACCGCCAAAAAATCCAACCAGGTACATCAAGCCGTACCAGTGAATGCCAAAACTGCCGATTTGCAATGCAATGGGGTTAAATCCCGGATGGGTAAACATGCCGTATCACCGTGAAAAAAATTGCATTATACCTGCTATAAGAGTCAGTCACTTTGTACTGATGAAGGCATTTGCCACACGGCTAGCAAGCTGATCAATGCCATGCATGACATGTAGCCGCCCACCCATGACAGCCCTCCCTGCTGCACCAAAGCCTGCGCAATGGCAGGAGCAAATGACGCACCTAGAATACCGCCCAACTGGTAACTCAACCCTGCCCCGCTATACCTGACGGCCACCGGAAACTGTTCAGGCAAAAACGCACCCATGGGCGCAAAGGTCACCCCCATTAAAAATAGCGCTGCAAACAGAAAGAGTAAAATCCATAGCCATTGGCCACTCCCCACCATAGGCATCAGGGCAAAGCCCAATGCGACGGCGAATAATTGCCCACTCATCAATACGGGGCGCCGCCCAACCCGGTCTGCCAACCATGCAGCAAGTGGCGTCGCAATAGCCATCCCTATGACGGCAACACACAGTAGCGCAAGAAACACTGGACGCGCAATATGCAAGGTTTGCGTGCCATAACTCAGGCAAAAAACCGTCGCCGTGTAAAACAGGTGGTAACACACGCTCATGGCCAGCGCCCCCAGTACAATTGACCGTCCATGCTGGAGTAACAATGTCTTTAATGGCCAGCGATGCAAGTGATGTGCTGCCTGTGCCTGGGCAAATACCGGTGTTTCGGCCAGTTTAAACCTGACATATAAACCAATCATCACCAGTGCGGCACTGATGATGAAAGGCACCCGCCAGCCCCAGAGGGCAAATTGCGCGTCGCTTAATCCCAGGCTTAAACCCAGAAACGTCAGGGTCGCCAGTAAAAAGCCGATTGAAGGCCCCAGTTGGGGAAACATGCCATACCAGCCACGCTTGCCTTCAGGCGCATACTCGGTAGCGAGCAAAGCTGCACCAGCCCATTCCCCACCCAACCCTATCCCCTGCACAAAACGCAAAACACACAGGCATATGGGTGCCCAGACACCCCAACTTGCATAAGCAGGCAACAAACCAATCAAAAAGGTGGATGTGCCCATCACCAGCAGAGATACCGCCAGTGTAGATTTACGGCCAATACGGTCGCCAAAATGGCCAAACAATAGTGCACCCAATGGTCGAGCAATAAATGCCAGGCCAAACGTGAGCAAGGCATTCAAAGATTGCATGGAGGGATCACTGGCAGGGAAAAATACCTGGCCGATGACCAGCGCCGCCGCCATGGCGTAAATATAAAAATCGTAGAACTCGATGGCCGTACCAACAAAGCTGGCAAAGGCGATATGTTTTAAGGAGGGCGCTGTCATGACGGCATCTTAAGGGCATAGACCAGTTTTGCCTAGCCAATAAAAAAACCG
>DATMSK010000104.1:0-3582 GCA_035565395.1 Methylophilus sp.
ACTGGAATTTCCCACGCTGCCTGCAAGCCACGAAAGTGGTCTATACGCAATACATCGAATAGCTGGGACTGGGTATCTATGCGGCCCAGCCACCATGAAAATCCATCAGCCTGCATGGCTTGCCAGTCATAATGCGGGTTACCCCAGCGCTGCCCCGTTTCGGAAAAGTAATCTGGCGGCACGCCTGCGACCACAGTCATATTGAGATCAGGATCCAGCTTGAACCAGTCGGGGTGTGCCCAGACATCGGCACTATCATAAGCAACAAAAATCGGGATATCGCCAAACAACTGGATCCCATGCTGGTTGGCATAGGTTTTAAGCTGCGCCCATTGCTGGAAAAACACATATTGCGTAAATTTGATGAGTGTCAGTTTTTCCTGATTGGCAGCGCTATAAGCCTGCAACGCCAAGATATCATGCATGCGGTAAACTTGCGGCCATTGATGCCAGCTTTGATGCGCATGCTGCTCTCGCAAACTCAAAAATAGCGCAAAATCTTCCAGCCAATATTGTTGCGTCTGGCAAAAACGGGCAAACCCGGGCCAGCTAATACCTCCACCATCTGTGCGTGGTAGCACTTCTCCAGACTGCAAGCGTGACATGACCTTAGACAGCAAAGAGGATAATGGAAGAGTCACTTCATTTGGCAGACACCAGCCACTGTTTAATAACTGTTGCGCGCTGATCATGCCGGTATGTCCAGCATGCGCCGACACACTCTGGTAAGGTGACTGGTCATCATGTGGCTGATTGACGGGCAAGGTTTGCCAAATGGATACGCCCATTTCGACCAGCTTGTCTACAAAGTGATAGGCATCCGGGCCCAGATTGCCCTCAGGTAAGGACGTGATGTGCATCAACACACCCGCTTGTCTCGCTTGTGTCATGTGATTGGCATTCAGGTAATTTAAAATCGGTCAGGACTGTCCGCGACGCATGGTGCCTGCATTCTCAGCATCCCCTCCTCCCAGGCTGATGGGCTGGGACAAGTGAGCAGGTGGTGTCAAGCCAAGCAAATGATAGAGATTACTCAGGTTACGTCGGTATAACTGGTCAAAACTTTGAACGCTTTGCGCATTGTTGTAATCGCCAAACCACCAAAACCAGTCCGATCCTTCACACAATGCTAACTGCTGTTGGCATTTTTCTTTAGCCGCTAGAGAAAGCCCATGCACATGTTGGTCATATTGCCGTTTGGCTTCGCATAATAAATCCCATGCACGGTTTTTAGCAGGCTCGCCTATCCAGGTGCTAAAGGTGCCGTAAACCCAGCTCCCGGCACAAATATCATTGAGCAGTGCAGGCTCAGGTAATTGCTGTGCTTGCTGCATGGCCAGGATATCGCTAAACGTCGTCATCTGTATATCAGGATGATCAACCAGCGCCTGGTAAAGTTCCTGTAAAAAGTAATATCCGTTGTAGGGGTAATATTCCCAGGCATTTTCACCATCAAGAATCACACTGACGACGGGTGTCCCCTCGCTGTTACTGAGAATGTTTTCCAGTGACTGCACAAAATCATTCACCGCCTCGCTGGCATACTGTTTGGAGTACTCAAAGCCAATTTTGTCTGAAAGCTGGTCATCACGGAAAAAACAGACAATATCCTGCTGACCATTCGTGATCTTATATGGCTGGTAGAGATATTGTTGCGGCTGGTCATGTTCTAATCCCAGTTTGCGCAAACTGTTCGCCAGCACCCCTTGCCCGGTAGCCGCCCAAGCGACTCCTTCTTCAGCCAGTAACGAGAGTGCAGCGTGTGAGACGGCACCTTCCGCAGGCCACATGCCTGTCGCTTTGTGGCCAAACACCTGCTCATGATATTGCTGGGCTGCCTCCACATGCGAAATTGCGCGCGTGTATCCATCAGGATAAGTTGTGGCCTGCGGTAACGGTGCTTTAGGCATGGCATCATGCGTGCTTTTCAGGTCTATCAGCAGTGGCAATATCGGATGGTAGTAAGGGGTCGTAGACATTTCGATCTGCCCTTTTGCCAGCAATGCCTGGTAGCGCGGCAAAATCCCTTGCAAGGTTTCACTGATCACGCCCAGCAACGCCAGGCGATCCTCAAAGGTAAACAGTACGCCTTTTTGCATTAGTGCCTGCACCGTTTTATTTTTACGACGCAAACCTTCGCCTGTCCATGCCAGATGGTACCAAACCAGCAAATCTGCTTTATATTGCGCAGAAAGATAGTGAAACTGACCACTTTGCATCAGCGGAGCGACCAACTCATATAGTTTCAACAGTCGCTGGTAATGCGGAAAAGGGCTCAGCATTTTTTCATGATGCGCCTTGAAACAACTATCCACTATCAACTGACACTCAGCATCAGAAATATGGTCAAGGTCGGGATTACCCAGCAAGTGCAATAATGGATCACGCCATACACCGCTGTGTGCCTGCTCGGCATAATCCTGCAACTGCTCGACCAGAATCGGTACGAAGTTGAAGGTCACCCTGGCCGCAGGATTCTGCTCCAGGTGATAGGCCATGTCACTATAATCTTTGAGCGCATGCAGATAGGTCCAGGGCAATACATAATCACCAGTGACGAGGTCACGGTAGTCGGGTTGATGCATGTGCCAATAGAGATTTAACAACAGTTTTTTATCGGACATCCTTCAATCTCTTTCCCTTATTACTCATTTACACTGACCTACTTCACACGGTATAAATCCTGACCAAGCATATCCGGCGTCACCAGTACGATGCCTTTTTCAGAGACATAAAAGCGTTTCCTGTCACGCTCAAGGTCAACGCCAATGTGCATGCCTGCCGGAATCTCGCAACCACGGTCAATGACTGCATTGCGCATGACGACGCCTTCATTGATTTTAACTTTAGGCAATACCACGGCACCGTACAGATCTGAGTAGTCTGCAACATGCACACCTGAAAACAACACAGAGTTCGAAACACAAGAACCGCTGATCAGGCATCCTCCCGAAACCAGTGAATCCGTCGCTTTACCCGTACGGCCTTCGTCCTTAAACACAAATTTAGCCGGAGGGAGTTGCTCCTGATAAGTCCAGATGGGCCACTCGCTATCATACAAATTGAGCTCAGGGATGACTTTTGTCAGCTCCATATTGGCTTCCCAATAGGCATCTATCGTCCCGACATCACGCCAATAATAGCCATCACTCTGCGCACCGACACAGCTGTCGGTGAAGCGATGCGCCTGCACCTTATATTTTTTAATGATGTAAGGAATAATATCTTGGCCGAAATCATGATTGGAGTTACGTGCATAGGCGTCTCGAATCAATTGCTCATACAAGAATTTGGCATTGAATACATAGATCCCCATGCTGGCAAACGCCACCTCAGGATTATTGGGTGTTGGCTTGGGATTTGCCGGTTTCTCATCAAACGCCACCACGCGGTCAGTACCATCTACTTCCAGCACACCAAATCCTTTGGCATCCTCTAATGGCACATTAATGCAGGCAATCGTCATGTCTGCATTGCTACGCGCATGAGTTGCCAGCATTTTGCCGTAGTCCATTTTGTAAATATGGTCACCCGCAAGCACCAGAATGTATTCACCACCATTCTCTCGCAACAGGTCTATAT
>DATMSK010000105.1:0-6144 GCA_035565395.1 Methylophilus sp.
TTGCGAGCACGATTGAAACTGGGCAAGCTGCACAAGCAGCGCCTGACAAACGCAAAAAATCCAAACCCGCGGCCGCAGAAACAGCAGAAATGTCTGGCACGATGGATCCAAGCTTTGTGGATGCGAGATCACCGGATTCGCCCATGCGGTCAACAACACCCAAGCCGTTGCCTGCCGCTAAAATCGCCAGCATTACTCCCTCGGTTGAACCCTTGCTGGATGATGAACGCATGGCTCATTTGCTCAAACTGGGCGGTAGTGAAGCCTTCCTCTACAAGTTGATTACAGAGTTTGTGGATACTACCGACGAATTAATGCGGTCACTGGGCATGCACTGCCTGGACCTGAACTTTGAACAAGTGCATAAGCTGGCACACATACTGGCAGGCGAGTCTGCCAATATGGGCCTGATTCCGTTGAGTAAGCACAGTCGTCGCTTGTTGGGCTTGAGTATGGAAGATGCCCAGACTATTTCCAGCCTATATCAGGCCGTCGCAGATTGCTATGAAGAGACGCGTGTGCAGCTACATCAACACCGTAGCAAGCTCTCATCCAAACGCTCAAACAAATAGCCGGGCACCTTGCCATTTTCCCCACCACCCTATTGATTCACTGCGCGCGGCTGCACATCAGCCTGTTGCGTCCCAGTCTCCGTATCGGCGTTCATCACAGCACTTTCTTCACTTACAGGGAATAATCTGGATTGGGCACGATAGAACCTATCCATGACCTTCAAATCACGCTCAGTCAACCGCAGCGCGTTTTCCACCCACACATTAACAATATCTTCCAACTCACCATAAGTCAGTGGGTTGATTCTGGCTTTCGCTTTTTGCGCGGATAAAAAGCCCTCGGCATGCTTGTTATTCTTATGAATAAAGTCATATACCGCCTGCTCACCTTCACCTTCATCCACGACGATATCAATCAGGCCCATTTCCAAGCACTCTTCTGCCGTAAAACGTTCACAACCGAGAATCATTTTATCGGCAACCGCCATGCCTGCTTTGCGCGCAATAAAGCTATAAGCACCCATGCCTGGAATCATGTTAAAAAACAATTCAGGAAAGCAAAGTACCGAGTGCCTTTCTGCGATCAACACATCACTGGTCATAGCCGCTTCAATCCCAGCCCCCAACACCTCCCCTTGCAGTAATGAAATTTTGGTTACATGGTCTAACTGGAAACGGAATGCGCGTTGTGCAACCACATCAATACTGAGTTTGGCATAGGCTTGCAGCTGTGCCCTATCCTGTTGGCGGATGGCTGCCGCCATTTTCTGCAAATCCCCGCCCATATTGAAATAGCCCGGAGTGGCTGAAGCAAAAACAGAGTAACGGATAGGCAATACGCTATCAGCGTCCGTTTGTACATAGCCGCCACTACGCTGAATGTCCGCATGATGCTCATGCAGATTCATCAGTAAATCATGATTGATGCAGGGAATACGCTGAGGTTGATTCAAATAACTCCACAGCGCTTGACGTTCAGCATCAAAACGGCAAAAGACCTGACCGTAATCATGTGACAGTAAACGTTGTTGATAATTAACCAGGCCTTGTTCGAACGGTTTCATGAGTTTCTCCTTGGACATTGAAAATCTGTTAAGTGAATCAGGGGTGACATATTGAGATCAATTGATTGAGCTCGCAAACACATCATAATCAAAACAGGAGCTTACCGTCAGGGGCCTTTTCAGGTTTTACAGTTGCAAGGATATTTCCCGCCGTAAAAACAACAAAGGGAGCTTACGCTCCCTTTGATCATTGCTGCAGTCTGGCTATACAGTTTCTTTAATTGGAATGATTTTCTTCACATTTTCCAGCGAGCCCGCATATTGGATCATCTGGTTAAAGTTGAGATATTTGTAAATCTCTGCCGTGTTGGTCAGCTTGCTGCCCAAAGTATCCAGGTACTCTTGCACGCTAGGCATGCGCCCCAGTTTGGCACATACCGCAGCCAATTCGGCAGATCCCAGGTACACGCGTGCATCTTTACCCATACGGTTGTCAAAGTTACGTGTCGAGGTAGAGAATACTGTCGCCTTGTCAGCCACGCGTGCCTGATTACCCATACACAAGGAACAGCCCGGCACTTCTGTACGCGCACCAGCCACGCCAAAGGTGGAGTACACCCCTTCAGCACGCAATTGCGCTTCATCCATACGGGTCGGCGGCGCAATCCACAAGCGGGTCGGGATACCCCCTGCACCTTCCAGCACTTTGCCTGCTGCACGGTAATGGCCGATGTTGGTCATGCAGCTACCAATAAACACTTCGTCAATCTTGTCACCTACCACGGCAGACAAGGGCTTGATATCGTCTGGATCATTCGGGCAAGCCACCAGTGGTTCTTTGATCTCATTGAGGTCGATTTCAATCACATGGGCATATTCAGCATCACTGTCAGGCTGTAACAGCTCCGGTTTTTCCAACCAGGCTTTCATGCTGGCAATACGGCGTTCCAGCGTGCGTGCATCGGCATAGCCGTTTTCGATCATGTTCTGCATGAGCACGATATTGGAGTTGAGGAACTCAATCACCGGCTCTTTATTCAACAGCACAGTACAACCATTGGCAGAACGCTCAGCCGAAGCATCAGCCAGCTCAAATGCCTGCTCCACCTTCAGGTCTGGTAAACCTTCAATTTCCAGTACGCGGCCGTTAAACACGTTTTTCTTGCCTTGTTTACCAACAGTCAGTGTGCCTTCCTGGATCGCTGCGTAAGGAATCGCATTTACCAGGTCACGTAAGGTGATACCAGGTTGCATTTGGCCTTTGAAACGGACCAGCACAGATTCTGGCATATCCAGCGGCATGGCCCCGGTGGCCGCCGCAAAAGCGACTAATCCAGAGCCGGCCGGGAAACTGATCCCAATCGGGAAGCGGGTATGTGAATCACCACCTGTACCTACGGTATCCGGCAGAATCAAGCGGTTGAGCCAGGAGTGGATCACACCATCCCCCGCGCGCAGGCTGACACCGCCACGGCTGGACATGAACTCTGGCAGCTCATGTTGTAATTTGATATCGACAGGCTTCGGATAAGCCGCAGTATGGCAGAAGCTTTGCATTACCAGGTCAGCACTAAAGCCCAGGCACGCCAGCTCTTTCAGCTCATCGCGTGTCATACCACCCGTGGTATCTTGTGAACCCACCGTAGTTGCTTTAGGTTCGCAATAAGTCCCAGGACGCACACCCACGCCTTCGGGCAAACCACAGGCACGACCCACCATTTTTTGTGCCAGGGTATAACCTTTGCCCGTATCTTTAGCTGGAATGGATTTAATAAAAGTATCCGTGTCACCCATACCCAGTGCTTTACGCGCGTTTGCAGTCAGGCCTCGGCCAATGATTAATGGGATACGGCCACCAGCGCGGACTTCATCCGGCAAGGTGACTGGATTCATTTCAAAAGTGGATAACAGCTCGCCAGATTCAGACAGCACTTTGCCTTCAAATGGCTTGATCACAATCACATCACCGGTATTGAGCTTGGACACATCACACTGAAGTGGCAACGCCCCGGAATCTTCTGCCGTGTTAAAGAAAATTGGCGCAATTTTGCTACCGATGACCACGCCACCGGTGCGCTTGTTGGGGATATAGGGGATATCATCCCCCATCCACCATTGCACAGAGTTAATCGCAGATTTACGCGAAGAACCGGTACCCACCACGTCACCCACATAAGCCAGCGGCAGGCCTTTTTGTTTTAAGGCTTCGATAGTGGTCAATCCATCCGCCATGCGGTTAATCAGCATGGCTTTTGCATGCAGAGGAATGTCCGGACGGCTCCAGGCATCTTGCGCCGGGCTCAGGTCATCGGTATTGGTTTCACCATCCAGCTTAAACACCACCAGTTTGATTTCTTCAGCCAACGCAGGCTTGCTTGTAAACCATTCGGCATTGGCCCAAGCGGTCATCAACGCTTTGGCATGCAGGTTACCTGCCTTCATTTTGACATCCACATCATGGAAAGCGTCAAACATCAGGATGGTGGTAGACAAGGCCTTAACTGCGTGTGCGGCCATAGGGGTATCCAACAAAGCCACCAATGCCTGCACGTTGTAGCCTCCCAGCATGGTGCCTAACAACGCTACGGCTTTTTCAGCACTCACCAGTGGTGAGCTGGCTTTGCCATTCGCAACATCCGCCAAAAAAGCAGCCTTGACATAAGCGGCCTGGTCAACACCCGCAGGAATACGGTTCTCCAGCAGATTTAACAGGATTGCTTCTTGTCCGGCCGGAGGAGATTTTAATAACTCAACCAATGCGGCGACTTGTTCCGCATTGAGTGGCAAGGGAGGCAGGTTTTGCGCAGCGCGCTCTTTTACGTGGGTTTCGTATGCTTGTAACATGATGTAGGCTCTATCAATAAAACAAAGTCGGGGGATGGGCCAGCACTTATCTGTAACGACATGACCAGAGGCTGACCGCGAGGATTTCTTCTTAGTTGATTATAATCCAGTCCATAAGCCAGAATGTTAACTGCTTGTAACATTCCGGCAATTGATGCAAATGACAGCCGCCAACAGCAACAAAACAACACTACTGCGATCAGCGTGTACTGTCTCCATATAACTCTTTGGCAAATGGGGTGCTACAACTTTTTCCGTAGGCGGAAGACTCCCATTTATCCAGTAACTCTTTTTGATACCCCTTGCCGTGCTGCTTCTCTAGATAGGCACGCACCTCAAACACATCGGCAAAACCGTTATGATCTGTGTCCATCAGGGCCACCTGCTCTTCCAGCGAAGGTCCACTGTAGCGGCCAGTACTATCGGTGAAATATTCGAGCGCAGACTCGGCATGCACAGTCGCACTCGAGCCGATGACCAAGCCCGCTGCGAACCCAATTACCGCATTATTCATTTTTATCATACTCACTCCATTGTGACGCTTAGTAGTATGACGTATCTTTCACCAATTCGTGCCCGGCCTCTGTGATTGCACTCACATTATCGGCAGTCATTTATACCGCTTGCAACGCGATCGTTTTTTTCCATTGTGCCGGGCCGGTCTGGTGTACGGACTCTCCATCCGCACTCACTGCTACCGTCACTGGCATATCCACCACTTCAAATTCATAAATGGCTTCCATCCCTAAGTCAGCAAAAGCCAATACACGGGATTTTTTAATCGCCTTGCTCACCAGGTAAGCGGCCCCGCCGACGGCCATCAGGTATACCGATTTGTGTTTGGCAATTTCAGCCAGTGCTTCTTCGCCACGCTCAGCTTTACCAATCGAACCTAGCAAGCCGGTATTCAGCATCATATCGGTATAGCTATCCATGCGGGTTGCCGTCGTTGGGCCTGCAGGTCCAACAGCTTCATCTCGCACAGCATCGACCGGACCGACGTAGTAAATAAACTTATTCGTGAAATCCACAGGTAAGGGCTCGCCCTTGGCCAGCATGGTCTGGATGCGTTTATGTGCGGCATCACGCCCCGTCAGGATTTTGCCAGTGAGCAACAAGGTATCACCGGTTTTCCAGGTTTGCGTCTCTGCCGATGTCACCGTGTCCAGATTTACGCGTTTGGCTTGTGGGCTTGGTGCCCAGTGCACATCCGGGTAAATATTCGGACTAGGCGGTGTCAATTCAGCTACACTGGAACCATCCAGGGTAAAGTGCACATGTCGCGTCGCAGCACAATTAGGGATAATGGCTACCGGTAAACTGGCGGCATGGGTTGGATAATCCAGAATCTTCACGTCGAGCACTGTGGTCAGGCCACCCAGACCTTGCGCGCCTATGCCTAGCTGATTGACCTTTTCATACAGTTCTAACCGCAACTCTTCAATGCGGTTTTGTGGACCACGCGCTTGTACTTCCTGAATATCAATTGGTGCCATCAAGGACTCTTTGGCCAGCAACATGGCTTTTTCAGCACTGCCGCCTATGCCTATACCCAGCATGCCGGGCGGGCACCAGCCAGCACCCATTTCTGGCACCACTTCCAGCACCCAGTCGACAATACTTTCATTTGGATTCAGCATCGCCAGCTTGGACTTATTCTCAGAGCCGCCGCCTTTGGCAGCAACTTGTACCTCAACCTTATCACCCACCACCATTTCAATATGCGTAATCGCGGGTGTATTGTCTTTAGTGTTTTTACGCGACCCGGCCGGGTCATTCACAAT
>DATMSK010000106.1:0-10485 GCA_035565395.1 Methylophilus sp.
CCAAAAAGAAATCGCCGATGGTTTGGCTGCTGCACAAGAAGGCAGAAGTGCCTTGGAAGTAGCGGCTAAAAAATCTGACGCAACACTGAATGAAGCAAAACAAAAAGCAAGTGAGATCATTGGGCAAGCTGAAAAACGCGCTGCACAAATCATCGATGAAGCCAAGGCGAATGCCAAAGCTGAAGGTGATCGCATTATTGCTGGTGCCAAAGCTGAGATCGACCAGGAAGTGAATCGCGCTAAAGAAGGTTTGCGCGCTCAAGTATCTACATTGGCAGTTGCCGGTGCAGAGAAAATCCTGCGTAAAGAAATCGACGCCAAAGCACATAGCGAGATGCTCACTAAACTTGCTGCGGAACTATAAGGATAAAACATGGCTGAACTCTCAACCATTGCAAGACCTTATGCCGTCGCCGCCTACAAGCTGGGCAAAGAGAAAAAGGCTCTGGCAAAATGGTCTGAAATGCTGGCGTTTGCAGCAGCTGTTGCGACAGATGCACAAATGAAAACTTTGATTGATAACCCGAAACTGAATGCAGCAGATATCGAAGCGGCATTCCTTAAAGTGAGCGGCGACAATCTTAACGATCATGGGCAAAATTTAATCAAGACTTTGGTTGAATACGGCCGTTTATCCTTATTGCCTGCCATTGCTGAAGCTTTTGAGGCTTTGAAAGCGCAAGATGAAGGCACCTTGGACGCACAAATCATCGCGGCTGCCAAAATCACGGCTACGCAAACTAAAGATTTGGTAAAACGTCTGGAAGCCAAGTTCGGCAAGAAAATTGAAGCAAGCGTTTCCGTAGATCCGGAAATCATCGGCGGCATCAAAATTATTGTTGGCGACACCGTCATCGACGCGTCTGTCCAAGGTCAGTTACAAAATTTAGCCTATACGCTAACAGCATAAGGCATAGGAGATTTAAATGCAGTTATCAACATCAGAGATTAGCGAGCTCATTAAGAGCCGTTTGGAAAACTTCTCTACTACCGCTGAAGCACGTACTCAAGGTACCGTGATTTCTGTGACAGACGGCATTGTGCGTATCCACGGCCTGTCTAACGTCATGGCTGGTGAGATGATTGAGTTTCCAGGCAACACATTCGGTTTGGCACTGAACCTGGAGCGTGACTCCGTTGGTGCTGTGGTGCTGGGTGATTACGAGCACATCACCGAAGGTGACGTGTGTAAATGTACCGGTCGTATTCTGGAAGTACCAGTAGGTCCGGAACTGATTGGCCGTGTGGTGAACTCACTGGGTCAGCCTATCGATGGTAAAGGTCCAGTTAAAACCAAACTGACCGACAAGATTGAAAAAATTGCGCCAGGCGTGATTGCACGTAAATCTGTGTCACAACCAGTGCAAACTGGCCTGAAGTCTATCGACTCCATGGTACCAGTTGGCCGTGGCCAACGTGAATTGATCATTGGTGACCGTCAGACTGGTAAAACAGCCGTTGCCGTTGATGCGATCATCAATCAAAAAGGTCAGAACATGACCTGTATCTACGTTGCGATTGGTCAGAAAGCTTCTACCATTGCTAACGTGGTACGTAAACTGGAAGAGCACGGCGCAATGGCATATACCATCGTGGTTGCTGCTTCAGCTTCTGACTCCGCAGCCCTGCAATTCCTGGCACCTTATGCCGGTTGCACCATGGGTGAATACTTCCGTGACCGCGGTGAAGATGCATTGATCGTTTACGATGACTTGTCCAAACAAGCGGTTGCTTACCGTCAAATCTCCCTGTTGCTGCGCCGCCCACCAGGCCGTGAAGCTTATCCAGGTGACGTGTTCTACATCCACTCACGTTTGTTAGAGCGTGCTGCTCGTGTGAACGAAGAGTATGTTGAGAAATTCACTGAGGGCAAAGTTAAAGGCAAAACAGGTTCATTGACTGCCTTGCCAGTGATTGAAACACAAGCTGGTGACGTGTCTGCATTCGTTCCAACCAACGTAATTTCTATTACCGATGGTCAGATCTTCCTGGAAACAGACTTGTTCAACGCAGGTGTACGTCCAGCGATTAACGCCGGTATTTCCGTATCACGTGTTGGTGGTGCTGCACAAACCAAGATCATCAAGAAATTGGGCGGTGGTGTACGTCTGGCTTTGGCGCAATATCGTGAATTGGCTGCATTTGCACAGTTCGCTTCCGATCTGGACGAAGCAACCCGTAAACAGCTGGACCGGGGTCGTATGTTTACTGAACTGATGAAGCAGGCACAATATGCACCTCTGAGCGTAGCAACCATGGGCGTGAGCTTGTTTGCAGCGAACAAAGGTTACTTTGACGACGTACCAACCAACAAAGTATTGGCATTTGAAAATGCATTGCATGGTTTCTTGAACTCCAAGTACAAGAACATCATGGACGCAATCGAATCCAGTAAAGATCTGAGTGGCGATAACGAGAAAGCATTGGAAGCTGCGATTCAAGATTTCAAAGCAACCAACGCTTATTAATCTCTGACACTTCGACTTAGGAACCTAATATGGCAGGTAGTAAAGAGATTAGAACCAAGATCAAGAGTGTAGAAAATACACGCAAGATCACCAAGGCGATGGAAATGGTAGCCGCTTCTAAAATGCGTAAAGCGCAGGACAGAATGCGTGCTTCCCGTCCGTATGCGGAAAAAATCCGCAACGTGGCGGCTCACCTCTCCTTTGCACAATCCGAGTATCGTCATCCGTTTCTGATCAAGCGTGATGTGGTGAAAAACGTTGGCCTGATTGTGGTCAGTTCTGACAAAGGCCTTTGCGGTGGGTTGAATACCAACGTATTGCGTTTGTCCCTGAACCAGATGAAAGCCTGGGAAGCTGAAGGCAAAGGCATCAGCGTCAGCGCGATCGGTAATAAAGGCTATGGCTTTATGAACCGTATCGGCGCACAGGTGAAATCTCACATCACAGGTCTGGGCGATACACCGCATCTGGAAAAACTGATCGGTAGCATCAAAGTGATGCTGGATGCGTACATTGCCGGTGAAATTGATCAGCTTTACATCTGCTATACCAAGTTCATCAATACCATGAAGCAAGAGCCTACCATGCAGCAACTGCTGCCATTGTCAGGTGAGCAACTGGGCAGCCCTAACGGCCATTGGGATTACATCTATGAGCCAGAAGCTAAACCAGTGGTAGATGAGTTAATGACGCGTTATATCGAGTCACTGATTTACAACGCAGTGGCCGAAAACATGGCGTCAGAACAATCTGCACGTATGGTGGCGATGAAGTCTGCTTCCGACAACGCGAAGAGCGTGATCGGCGAACTGAAACTGGTATACAACAAAGCCCGTCAGGCTGCGATTACCAAAGAAATTTCAGAAATCGTCGGCGGTGCAGCAGCGGTTTCATCCTAAGGCATGCTTTAAAGCATAGTGAAAGAATTCAATTAGATCTGACTCATACAGTTAGGAAAAGAAAATGGCAAAGGCAACTCAAGCAGTAACAGGTAAAGTAGTGCAGTGTATTGGCGCTGTGGTTGACGTGGAATTCCCACGCGATCAAATGCCTAAAGTATTCGATGCATTGATCATTGATGACAAAAACTCAAATGCAGAAGCCGGTTTGACACTGGAAGTGCAACAGCAGCTGGGTGACGGCGTGGTGCGTACCATTGCCATGGGTTCCTCAGACGGTCTGGCACGCGGTACTGCATTTAAAAACACTGGTGGCGCGATTTCCGTACCAGTAGGTGAAGGCACATTGGGCCGTATTATGGACGTATTGGGTCGCCCAATCGACGAAGTCGGTCCTATTGATTCAAAAGAATTCCGTTCTATCCACCAGAAAGCACCAGCGTTCGAAGAACTGTCTCCTTCAGTTGACCTGTTGGAAACAGGCATCAAGGTGATTGACTTGGTTTGCCCATTTGCTAAAGGTGGTAAAGTGGGTCTGTTCGGCGGTGCGGGTGTGGGTAAGACCGTTAACATGCTGGAACTGATTAACAACATTGCTAAACAGCACTCAGGTTTGTCCGTATTTGCTGGTGTGGGTGAGCGTACTCGTGAAGGGAACGACTTCTACCATGAAATGGCAGAAGCTGGTGTTATCAAACTGGACAACATGAAAGAGTCCAAAGTAGCGATGGTGTTCGGTCAGATGAACGAACCTCCAGGCAACCGTCTGCGTGTAGCGTTGTCTGGTTTGACCATGGCGGAAAAATTCCGTGACGAAGGCCGTGACGTGTTGTTCTTCGTGGATAACATCTACCGTTACACACTGGCTGGTACTGAAGTATCAGCGCTGCTGGGCCGTATGCCTTCAGCGGTAGGTTACCAACCTACCCTGGCTGATGAAATGGGCCGTTTGCAAGAGCGTATTACTTCTACTAAAGTGGGTTCCATTACTTCTATCCAAGCGGTTTACGTACCAGCGGATGACTTGACTGACCCATCACCAGCAACAACCTTCCAGCACTTGGACTCAACAGTTGTGTTGTCACGTGACATCGCTTCCCTGGGTATCTACCCAGCGGTGGATCCACTGGATTCAACATCACGTCAGCTGGATCCACAAATCGTGGGTGAAGAGCACTACTCTGTAGCACGTTCAGTACAATCAACACTGCAACGCTACAAAGAATTGCGCGACATTATTGCGATTCTGGGTATGGACGAATTGTCTCCAGAAGACAAACTGTCTGTAGGCCGTGCACGTAAAATCCAACGTTTCCTGTCACAACCTTTCCACGTGGCTGAAGTATTTACTGGCGCGCCAGGTAAATACGTACCACTGAAAGAAACGATCAAAGGCTTTAAAGCAATCGTTTCCGGTGAATACGATCACTTGCCAGAACAAGCGTTCTACATGGTTGGTGGTATCGAAGAAGCTGTTGAGAAAGCTAAAACACTGAACTAATGTATGTGATACAAGCAGGTGGTCATCATCTGCTTGCTTCTTTCAGTGATATAGAAAAGAGAACATTATGGCAAATACAGTGCATATCGATGTAGTCAGCGCCGAAGAATCCATCTTCTCCGGTGAAGCTGAATTCGTTGTCGCACCAGCGGGTGGCGGTGAAGTGGGTATTTACCCTAACCACGCTCCGATGATTACGACCATCAAGCCAGGTGCTTTGCGTATCAAAGAAACTGAAGGTAAAGATGAAACTGTGATTTTTATTTCCGGCGGCATGCTGGAAGTACAGCCTGGCATCATTACCGTGTTGGCTGATACCGCGATTCGTGGCCAGGATCTGGATGAGGCGAAAGCG
Source organism: Methylophilus sp. (assembly GCA_035565395.1). Lineage (GTDB taxonomy): Bacteria > Pseudomonadota > Gammaproteobacteria > Burkholderiales > Methylophilaceae > Methylophilus. The sequence continues at coordinate 5,224 of DATMSK010000106.1, forward strand.
ATTGCCGCAAAAGAAGCCGCAGAAGAAGCGTTGAAAAACCGCTCTGCAGAAATCGATTATGCAGTCGCGCAAGCTGAGCTGGCTGAAGCCGTGGCACAAATTCAGGCAATCCAAAAATTGCGTAAATCTGTACATTAAACATTGTGTACTAGAGGCAAATAACAAAACAAGGTGGCTTTCGAGCCGCCTTTTTTGTTTCTGAGATAAAATAACAGCATGACCGATTTGAATATTGTGATACTCGCTGCAGGTAAAGGCACCCGCATGCGATCTGACCTGCCAAAAGTGCTGCATGCTGTCGGCGGCAAGCCGATTTTGCATCATGTCATTGCTGCAGCGAGAGAATTGAATCCGCAATCCATCACAATCGTGTATGGCTTCGGTGGTGCACAAGTACAGCAACAGACGCCTGGCGATGATTTGCAATGGGTATTACAGGCAGAACAGCTAGGTACTGGCCATGCAGTACAACAAGCCCTCCCCTTTTTGCCTGATCAGGGCAAGACACTCATTCTATTAGGGGATGTGCCATTGGTGGATGTGACTGCTTGCCGCGATATGCTGGTACAGGCGGACCAACATCTGGTGGTGCAAACTTTTATCAAGGATGATCCGACAGGGTATGGTCGTATCGTGCGCAATGATCAGAATGAAGTGGTTGCCATCGTTGAGCATAAAGATGCCAGTGACGCACAACGTGCAATACTAGAAGTGAATACCGGCATCATGGCTATGCCCAATGTGCAGCTTAAATCATGGCTGGGCAAAATCAGCAACCAGAATGCACAACAAGAATACTATTTGACCGATATTATTGCCCTATCAGTCCTTGAAGGGCGTGCCGTGTTGCCGCATGTTGTGGCTGATGCCTGGTCAGTGACAGGCATTAACTCCAAACTTGATTTGCAGGAAATTGAACGCGAGTATCAAAATCGACAAGCCTCAGCCTTAATGGCAAATGGTGTGACATTATTGGATGCTAAACGTATCGATATTCGCGGTACATTGAACTGTGGCCGTGATGTCATGGTAGATGTGAATTGCGTGTTTGAAGGCCAAGTCACGCTTGAAGATGGCGTCGAAATCGGGCCGCATTGCGTGATTAAAAATGCGGTGATTGCCAAAGGTACAAAACTGGCGGCATTCACCCATATTGATGATGTCACCATAGGCCAGGATAGTAAAATCGGCCCATTTGCACGGTTGCGTCCAGGGACACGATTAGCCGATAAAACCCACGTCGGAAACTTCGTTGAAATCAAGAATGCTACCGTAGGTCTAGGCAGCAAAGTCAACCATTTGAGCTATGTGGGTGACTCCATTGTGGGTAGCCTTGTAAACATTGGGGCTGGAACGATCACTTGTAATTATGATGGCGCAAACAAACATAAAACCATTATCGAAGATGAGGTGTTTGTGGGCTCTGATACACAATTGGTGGCACCCGTGACTGTGGGGCGTGGTGCAACGATTGCAGCTGGCTCAACGATTACCAAAGATGTGCCTGCAGACTCATTAACGTTATGCCGTGCACGTGAGCAACGGTCAATTCAAGGATGGAAACGTCCACAAAAGGTGAAAAAATAAGTATATGTGCGGTATTGTCGGTGCTGTTTCAAACAGGAATATCGTTCCATTATTGATTGAGGGCTTAAGTCGACTCGAGTATCGCGGGTATGACTCCGCCGGGATCGCGGTTCTTAATCAGGATATTGAGCGTGTACGTGCAGTAGGCCGTGTCTCAGAGTTACAACAAAAAGCACAAGGTATGCACAGCCAGATTGGCATCGGCCATACCCGTTGGGCCACCCATGGCGGCGTCACTGAACAAAACGCGCATCCTCATGTATCACCCAGCCAAGACATGGCGCAGATTGCTGTGGTGCATAACGGAATTATCGAAAATCATGATGAACAACGTGACCGCTTAAAAGCGTTGGGATATGCATTTTATTCGCAAACTGATACCGAAGTCATCGCACATCTGGTGCATTACTACTATCAGCAAAGCCAGGATCTGTTTATTGCGGTTAGGCAGGCCATTACCGAGCTGACAGGTGCATATGCCATCAGCGTGATTGCCCTGGATAATCCCAAGCAGATGGTCGTTGCACGACTGGGCTGCCCATTGCTGGTTGGTTTGGGCGACGGTGAAAATTTTGTGGCATCTGATGTGTCTGCAGTGCTATCAGCGACGCGTAAGGTGATTTACCTGGAAGATGGCGATGTCGCGACTCTGCAAACCGATGCAGTGGTGATTGTCGACAAACAAGGTGAAATTGCGCAGCGCAAAGTCCATATGAGCGATGTGTCTCTTGCGTCACTTGAGCTTGGTCCTTACAGCCACTTTATGCAAAAGGAAATCCATGAACAGCCACGTGCCATCAGTGACACGATTGAGGCCTTGATTGACGATGGCGCATTCCGAAGTGAATTGTTTGGTCAGGAAGCGGGCGAGATTTTCGCACAGGTTAACAGTGTATTAATCTTGGCAGCTGGCACGAGTTATTACGCGGGGCTCACTGCCAAATACTGGCTGGAAAGCATTGCTAAAATCCCAACTTCGGTCGAGATTGCCAGCGAATACCGCTACCGTGAGTCCGTGCCTAATCCCAAGCAGCTCATCGTCACTATTTCACAATCTGGTGAAACACTGGATACCATGGAAGCGCTCAAGCATGCACAAAAGCTTGGGCATACTTACAGTTTGGCTATTTGCAATGTGCAGGAAAGTGCCATTCCACGCGCTTCATCACTCATTTTCTACACACGCGCCGGCGCCGAGATCGGTGTGGCGAGTACCAAGGCATTTACAACACAACTGATCGCTTTATTCGTGCTGGCAGTGACCCTGGGCAAAGCACGTGATTTACTGAGCGCAGCACAAGAACAACAATATCTGGCCGATTTGCGCCAACTGGCCGGGAGTGTGCAGATTGCATTGAACCTGGAGCCACAAATCAGGGAATGGGCACACCGATTTGGTGATAAGGACCATGCACTGTTCCTTGGACGTGGCGTACATTTCCCGATTGCAATGGAAGGAGCGCTCAAGCTCAAGGAGATTTCCTATATACATGCGGAAGCCTATCCTGCCGGTGAGCTTAAACATGGCCCACTGGCCTTGGTGGACAGCAATATGCCCGTCGTCGTCATTGCACCGAATGACGCGCTGCTGGAAAAAGTAAAATCCAATATGCAGGAAGTGAAGGCCCGGGGTGGCGAGTTATTCGTCTTTGCCGATGCAGACAGTCACTTTCATGCTTCGGAAGGTGTGCATGTCATTCGTACGCCACGCCATGTAGGGGTATTGTCACCAATCCTGCATGCGGTACCAGTACAGTTGCTGGCTTACCATGCAGCTTTGCTGAAAGGTACGGATGTGGATAAACCTCGCAACTTGGCCAAAAGTGTGACTGTTGAATAAGCAATAGATCTCTAAAAAAGCCTCGGGATTTGAGGCTTTTTTACAATAAAAAATCAATCAATTTCCCTTATACTGTTACCCGGAGTTCATCAGGAAGGCCATCATGTCCACGTCACAACACAGCATTATTGGTCGTCAGCCGATTGTTAACAGTCAACAAGAGATTATTGGCTACGAATTTTTCTTCAGAAATGATAGCGATGGCAGCCATGCCGCATTCGCAGAAGATATCCAAACCTGTGCCAAAATTCTTTCCACCACCATTGATGAAATGCAGGAAAACTGGTTGCTTGGGCAACAGCTGGCATTTATCAATGTCGATCATGTGATGCTCAGTAGTGAGTTTCTGGAGTTGATGCCTGCAGAAAAAACGGTGCTTGAGATGGTGGGTAGCTTAGAGGTCACTCCCGCCATACTCGAACGTTGCCGTGCGCTTAAACAAAACAAATTCAAACTGGCACTGGATAATCCGCAAAAAAATCCACAGCTGGATGCACTGATACCTTATGCCGATTACATCAAGCTCGATATGCGCGATGTTGACCTGGCTCAGTCTACGACCTGGTTCAAAAAATACCAAGCAAATAATTGCAAACTGATCGCTGAGAAGGTTGAACAGAATGCTCAGTTCAGCAGCCTGCTGGAGGTTGGCTACCAATACTTCCAAGGCTATTTCTATGCCAAGCCGGAAAACCTGAGTAGCAAAGTGATTAACCCCAGTTTTGACGGAGTGTTGCATTTGCTCAATCTGGTTAGCCAGGAGGCAGATAATAAAACCATAGAGAATGGTTTCAAACGCGACACCACTTTAAGCTACAAGTTATTACGTTATATTAATTCGGTAGGCTTTGGCTTGTCTTGCGAAGTGCAGTCAATTAATCATGCCTTGACGATACTGGGCCGCAATCAGCTCTACCGCTGGTTGACCTTGCTTATGGTAACCGCAGGCAATAACAGCAGCTCCCCTGCCCTGATGAAAACTTCCATCACGCGTGGCCGTTTGACTGAACTACTGGGTGAGCCATTTTTTGACAAACGTGACCGTGATAACCTGTTTGTCGTTGGTGTGTTTTCATTACTGGATGTGATGTTAAAAGTCCCCATGGACCAGGTCTTGGAAAAGCTGCAATTGCCAGAACCAATTGTCGATGCGTTGACCAAACGTGAAGGCATTTTTGGGCCGTTTCTCAAGCTCACTGAGGCTTGTGAAGATGCTAACAATGCTGAAATCCTCCAATTGGCCGCCTTGCTTCAACTGAATCCGGAAAAAGTTACCCAATGCCATATGGAGGCTTTGGCCTGGACTGAGGCGCTGGGTATTTAAACGCTAAAACCCTCTTGAAAAAATAAAGCGTATTCCCATATTGAAAATACAGATGCTTGCAGTTTGAGGTCTGTGATTCATGTTAATCGCTTAATTTTTGAAAGGATCAACTTATGCGTACTTACGACTTAACCCCTTTTTATAGAACCGCTATTGGTTTTGACCGTTTGGCCAAATTACTGAATGAAAGCCAACGTAACGAAAACGATATCAGCTATCCTCCTTATAACATCGAATTGGTTGACGAGAATGCCTACAAAATTGTGATGGCAGTCGCCGGCTTCCAGCAGGATGAGTTGGAGATTGAAACCGAACACCAGGCATTGCGTGTCACAGGCCGCAAAGCGAAAAAAGAGCAGGAAACCACTTTCTTGCACCGTGGCATTGCCACACGTGATTTTGAACACAAATTCCAGTTGGCTGACCATGTGAAAGTCACCGGTGCCAATCTCGAGAATGGCTTGCTTACTATTGCATTATTGCGCGAAGTGCCAGAAGCACTGAAGCCACG
>DATMSK010000107.1:0-9733 GCA_035565395.1 Methylophilus sp.
CTAGATGCGGCCTCTTCGGCGATAGCGGTGCGTGTACTTAGTACATCCATCACTTCTTTAAACGCAGTCTGGATGGTTTTTTCGTAATTGACGACCTCAATATGCTGACGGGCCTCAGCCAGTTTGAGGCTGGCTTTGTTGCGGCCATAGTTAAAAATCGGGATGACTAGTTGCGGGCTGAAGGCCCAGTAATTGCTGCCGGTATCCGAGAACAATTTGGCGAAGTCTGAATTGACCAGGCCGACGTTTGTGGTCAGTTGCAGGCGTGGGTAAAACGCCGCCCGTGCCGCGCCGATATTGGCGTTGGCGGCTTTGAGCTGATGCTCGGCAGCGCGGATATCTGAGCGCCGAGTGAGCAAGCTCGACGGCAAGCCGGGCGTAACATCTGCCAGTTTTAAATCCTCGAGCGGTTTGACCGATAACGGCGTGCGTTGCGAAGGCTCACCGAGCAGTAAATATAAAGCGTTTTGCGTGGTGGCCAGTTGGCGTTGCCATTGGGCAAGTTGTGCCTGCACCTGCTCGACCTGGATTTGCGCGGCTTTCACATCTAGCACTTGATCCAGCCCGGCATCAAAACGGCGCTGGGTGCGTTGCAACATTTGCTGCCGGTCAGCAAGGGTTTGCTGGCTGACTTTGAGTTGTGCCTGAATGGCGAGGTAGTTCACGTATTGAGTCGCAATCTCTGTCACCAGGGTGACCTGCACCGCTTGCCGGTTTTCCGCCACGGCCAGGTATTGCTCTAGCGCGGATTGCGTCAGGCTTTTCACGCGGCCAAAGACATCAATTTCATATTCACTAATGCCTACACCTACACGGAACAGTTCGGCCTCAAACGCCTGGCTGGAGCTGAACACGGTGCGGCTGCGGTCATAGTTCAGGTTACCCTGAACCGTTGGTAGCCGGTCAGCCTTTTGCACGCCATAAGTCGCCTTGGCTTCATCCATGCGCAACACTGCGGTTTTAAGGTCGCGGTTATGCTGCAAGCCCACCTGTATGAGCTTCTGCAAGTCGGCATCTGGAAAGTAGGTTTGCCAGGTGAGAGGAGGTGCCTCAGTGACAGGCATATTGGTGACGCTCTCGTTCTCAGGCTGGCCGGGGTACGTTTCTGGCACCGGTGCCGCTGGCCTGAAATATTCAGGCACCAGCGAGCAACTGCTGATGGCAAATGCCAGTGCAACAATGACGGGAATACGGCTAGACTTCATGTGACACCTTTTGCTGGGAGGCTGGCTTGTGCATCCAGCGCCCCACCACAATAAAAAATAACGGTACAAAAAAGATGGCAAGCAAGGTGGCAGCGATAATACCGCCGAGCACGCTGGTACCAATGGCCACTTGGGCTCCAGAGGCTGCGCCAGTGGAGAAGGCTAAGGGAATCACGCCCACACCAAACGCCAGCGAGGTCATCACAATCGGGCGCAGACGCTCTTTGGCTGCCAGCAAGCTGGCTTCAAGCAAAGGCATGCCTTGTAGTACATGCTCACGTGCAAATTCCACAATCAGGATAGCGTTTTTGGCAGATAAACCAATCGTCGCAATCAGGCCAACTTTAAAATAAATATCGTTTGGCAGTCCACGCAGGGTCACCCCCAGTAACGCACCCAAGATGCCTAATGGCACCACCAGGATGACGGCAAATGGAATCGCCCAGCTTTCATATAACGCAGCCAGCACCAGGAACACCACCAGAATAGACAAGCCAAACAGCAAGGTCGCCTGGCTGCCGGATTGTTTTTCTTCCAGTGATTGCCCGGCCCATTCAAAACCAATGCCTTTACCCAGGCCTTGCACCAATTTTTCCATCTTCTGCATGGCCTCGCCACTGCTATAACCTGGGCCAGCGCCACCATTGATGTTGAAGGATGGGAAACCGTTAAAGCGTGTCCGTTGCGGACTGCCCATGGCCCAATCCAGCGTCACGATAGAAGACAGGGGCACTAAACTTCCATCCGCCGCCTTAAGACGGATTTTCTTGATATCTTCCAGCGTCTGGCGCTGTTTGCCATCGGCTTGCACAATAATCCGGCGCACCTGGTTACCGTAGACGAAATCACCCAGATAGTTGGAGCCGAGCAAGGTGGCTAGGGAGTCATTGATTTCATCCAGCGAAATACCCAGTGCATTGGCCTTGTTGCGGTTGAGTTGCATATTGACCACCGGGGTATCGTACAAGCCGGCAAAGAGCACATTGGCCAATTCAGGTTGCTTGGCCGACTCTGCCAGCAGTTGATCGCGCGCTTTCATCAAGGTCTCAATGCCGACGCTGGCACGATCAACCAGGCGCATATCAAACCCGCCCACACTGCCGAGTTCTGGCAATGGCGGCGCATTCATGGCAAAAATACTTAAATTGGGTCGGCCATAGAATTGCTGGTTAACACGATCCACAATCGCCTGCACCTGTTGTTCGGCTTTAGGCCGCTCGGTCCAATCCTTGAGCGTGATAAACAGCATGCCGCTATTGGTGCTGGTGCCGTAAAAACTGAAACCGCTGACTTCAAAGATAATATCAACCGGCTCATGCGCTTGAATATAACGGCTCATATCGCCCAGCACCTCGGCGGTTTCAGCCAGCGTTGCACCTTGTGGCAATGACACCATGACCATAAAGTTACCCTGGTCTTCTTCCGGCAAAAAGGCACTTGGCAATCGCATAAACAGCCAGCCGACCAAAGTCACAATCAAGGCAAAGACTGCCAGCCAGCGCAATGGCTTTTGTAGCAGACCTCCAGTCAAATGCGTATAGCGTTCTGTAAAGCGTTGGAAGCTACGGTTAAACCAGACAAAAAAGCGGGCTTTACTGCCGGACTCATGCCGCAACAGCGTGACACATAAAGCAGGCGTCAGCGACAGTGCCAAGAACGCCGAAAAGCTGATAGAGACCGACAGTGCCAGTGAAAACTGGCGGTAAATATTCCCTACCGCGCCACTGAAAAACGCCATCGGGATAAACACCGACACCAGTACGGCAGTAATACCCACCACCGCCCCGCTAATCTGTGACATCGCCTTGATGGTCGCTTCATAGGGCGACAAGCCTTCATCGACAATCAGGCGTTCGACGTTTTCCACCACCACAATCGCATCATCCACCAGGATACCAATGGCCAGCACCACACCAAACATGGTCAAAACGTTGATGGAGTAACCCAGCCAGTACATGACGGCAAAGGTGCCCATCAAGGCAATCGGCACCACGATGGTCGGAATCAGCGTCGCCCGCAAATTTTGCATAAACAGGTACATGACCACAAATACCAGCAGCACCGCCTCCACCAGCGTTTGAATCACTTTTTTAATCGAGATAGACACGAATGCCGAGGAGTCATACGACAGCTGGAACACCACATTTGGCGGGAAGTATGGCTGCATTTGTTCCATCGCGACCTTGACGCGCTTGATGGTTTCTACCGCATTGGAACCTGGTGCCAACTTGATCGCCATACCGGCCGCATTTTTGCCATTCACTTTAGAGCTGTAGGTGTAGTCACTGCTGCCCAGCTCCACCCGGGCCACATCTTTCACCAGCAAGGCTGATCCATCTGCCTGGCTACGAATAGGCACATTGGCAAAGTCTTCTACGGTTTTGAGTGTGGCCTCAGCCTCCAGTGACACGCTAAGTGGTGCGCCCTCGGGCACACCGCTGGCGCCCACCTGCCCAAGCGTGAGGCGGGTATTGTAGCTACGCAAGGCATTGGAAATTTCGGTGACGCTGACATTCAGGCCCGCCATTTTTTGCGGATCCGGCCAAATGCGCATGGCATATTCCGGGCTGAAGGACTGCACCTTACCAACGCCTTGCACACGCTTGAGGGTCGGCATCACGGTGGCGGAAGACAACTCACCCAGGTCAATTTCACTATAGCGGTTATCTTCCGAGGTCAGGGAAACGATCAACTGGAAACTATCCGCTGATTTTTCGACCATGATGCCGCTACGGCGCACGATTTCCGGCAAACGGACTTCCACGCTTTTGAGGCGGTTTTGTACATCCACCGCCGCCAGGTCCGGGTTGGTGCCCTGCTTGAAGGTCACACTGACAGAAGCCATGCCAAAATTACTGGTCGCCGAAACATACATCAGACCTGGCATCCCGTTCATTTCGCGCTCGATAATCGAGGTCACGGTTTCTTCGACCACTTTGGCCGATGCGCCCGGATAGGTCGCCGCAATATTCACCACAGGTGGTGCGATATCCGGGTATTGAGCAATCGGCAACTGCTTGATCGCAATCAGGCCTGCCAGCACAATCAGGATGGCAATCACCCAGGCAAAAATCGGGCGATCAATAAAGAAACGGCTCATGAATTCACTTTCCTTGGGCGGCCGTTTAAGGCGCAACCGCTTTCGTTATTTTGTCTGTGGCACTGACCTGCTTGGGCGTCACTTTTGTGCCTGCAACTTGTGTCGCGGCATTGGTCACCACTACTTGCTCGCCAGCTTGCAGGCCGTGTTCAACCACCCACTGTTTATCAATCACAGCGCCGGTTTGTACTTCACGTGACTCCAGTTCATGTTTAGCATTGACCACCCATACCCGGCTGGAGAACTGGTCACGGATGAGCGCATCGCGCGGAATCAAGATGGCATGGGGATTGGTAGCCTGACGGATTTTGAGGCGGACATAAGCACCCGGCATCAACCCCTGTTGCGGATTGTCAAAAATCGCGCGCATCACCACAGAATCTGTGGTCTGGTTGACGGAGACATCAGAGAATGAAAGCTTGCCGGCACTCGGGTAGCGCGAACCATCAGGCAGCAACAGTTCAATTTTAAACTGGCCATCATTGCCCTTGAGTTGCCCATCACGCAGTGCTTTACGCAAGGCGAACACCTCGGAGGATGACTGGGCAAAATTCACATACACCGGATTGACCTGCTCGACGGTCGTCAGGTGGGTCGCTTCGTCCTTACCCACCAGTGCGCCTTCAGTCACCAACGCGCGACGTGCCACACCGTCAATCGGGGCGGTCACATTGGCGTAGCCCAAATCCAGCTTGGCCCGGTTGAGCTTGGCTTGCGCAGCTGCCACTTCTGCCTTGGCTAACTGCGCTTCGGCCTGTGCCGCGCGATAGTCACGCTGGCTGACTGACTGGTCGCCAATCAATGCCTGGTAACGCTGCAGTTTATCGTTGGCATTCACCAGGTTAGCTTCTGTCCGCGCCAGCTCGGCATCGGCTTCCAGCTTGCTGGCCTGCAACTGTTCTGGATTGAGGGCAAATAATGGCGTACCGGCCTTGACCACCTGCCCTTCCTGATAGAGGCGCTTAGAGACAATCCCCGAGACCCGCGCACGCACTTCTGCAATACGGTAGGCTTCGACACGGCCAGGCAACTCCACTTCATCGGGAATATCGACGACCTGGACGGCCACCACTTCTACTTCGGGCGCTGCGGCTGCGGTTTGGGCAGCTTCCTGATGTTTGCTGCAGGCGGACAATTGTAATAACACGAGCGTAGAGACTAAAGCCGTGCTGACAGAAAATCGGGACATGAACATGCCTTCTTACTATATGGACGTCAATATTCTATCTGCACCTCCATAATTAATCAATCATGACTGATTAATTATTTTTTGGTATCATAGCGCCATTGTTTGATGGATGATCGCCCTAGAAATCATGGCCAGAAAAACCAAAGAAGATGCGCAAAAAACCCGTGACCAAATTCTGGACGCGGCTGAACATGTGTTTTACCGCAAAGGGTTTACCCTCACCACCATGGCAGACATTGCCGAAGCCGCCCAACTGTCGCGCGGTGCGGTGTATGGTCATTACAAAGGCAAGCTGGAAGTGGCCACGGCCATGGCCGAACGCGTGATTCAGGCCGCTTCACCGTTTCAGCAGCAACCCGCGCTCAGCGCCCTGCTGAACCTCAAGACATACTGCCTGCAAGAGATCCGCAGTTATATTGACCCCAGCTCGATTCAACGGGTGTTGTTTTTTCTTTACGTGGGGATTGATGACTCTCCTGAACTGTTGCAATTGCGCTTTGCCTGGGAAAAAAAGCGTATTGCACAGATAGACAGCCTGCTCAGACAAGCCATTGCACAAAAAGAACTGTCGACAGAAATGGACTTTGATTTAATCAGCCTGTACTGCCAGTCCATTATTGAAGGCGTGTTTAGCATTATCTATTTTGGCAGCCTCAGTGAATCGCAGCGCTGGCAACGTGCCGAACAATTATGCGAATACGGGCTGCAACGCCTGTCCATGCCCTGATTGCCATAGAGACTTAAAGATACACCGCGGCGATTGACGGCCACACCTCCCTTCCGGCAAGATAAAGGCCGGATACATTGATAACAATAAAATTGTTCAACTTTTTTGCTTGAACAAGGTCAGTGAGACAAACCACCCAGGTTTGCGATCAATCCTCACGACACACGAAACCTATAACAATAACTTAAGAAAACACACAGCTATGGACCATAACCTGACCCTGATTACCACCATTGCCGCCGCTTTTGCGCTGGCATTGATATTTGGGCTTATCGCCGAAAAACTCAAACTCCCCGCACTGATTGGTTATTTATTTGCCGGCATCTGCATAGGACCAGCAACTCCTGGCTTTGTCGCCGATATTGAAATCGCCTCACAACTCTCTGAAATTGGCGTGATGCTATTGATGTTTGGCGTAGGGTTACATTTCTCCGTGCAAGACTTGATGTCTGTGAAACGGATTGCGCTGCCTGGTGCATTGGCACAAATGACCATTGCCACGCTGCTAGGCATGCTGGTCGCCCATTACTGGGGCTGGAGCATGGGCAATGGCCTGGTATTTGGCTTGTCACTCTCTTGTGCAAGTACTGTCGTGCTCCTGAAAGCGCTGGAATCCAGGCGCATCCTGGAAAGTATGAACGGCAAAATTGCGGTCGGCTGGTTAGTGGTCGAAGACATGGTGACCGTGCTTGTGCTGGTGCTGATGCCTGCATTGGCAGGCGCATTGGGAGGCAACCAAAGTGAAGTGACCAATGTAACCGCCATCTGGGAAACCATAGGCATGACACTGCTTGAAGTGGCAGGTTTTGTAGCTGTGATGCTGGTGGTCGGCAAGCGTGTGCTGCCATGGTTGCTATGGTATGTCGCTGGGACTGGCTCGCGTGAGCTGTTTACCCTGACCGTGATCGCCGTGGCCATCGGCGTGGCTTTCTTTGCCTCGTCACTGTTCAATGTTTCGTTTGCACTTGGCGCGTTTTTCGCCGGCATGATCATGCGCGAATCCGAATACAGCCATCGAGCGGCAGAAGACTCGCTACCGTTTCGGGATGCGTTTGCGGTCTTGTTTTTTGTGGCTGTCGGCATGCTGTTTGATCCGGCCATCTTACTCAAACAACCGGTACAAGTATTGTCGGTAGTGGCAATTATTATCCTGGGCAAATCGCTGGCAGCCGTGGCCATCGTGCTGGCACTGCGCTACCCCTTGAATACGGCCCTGACGGTGGCCGCCAGCCTGGGGCAAATTGGCGAATTCTCATTTATCCTGGCGGGATTAGGCGTGTCACTCAATTTGCTATCCGCCGACGGCATGAGCCTGGTACTGGCAGGTGCATTGATTTCAATCGCACTGAATCCATTAGTGTTCGCTTCCATCAAACCGTTGACCAACTGGATCGTCAATAAGTCGGATGTTGCCCGTCGATTATCGTTACGCATGGATCCCTATGGCGAACTACCCATGAGCACAGAACGCAAATTCCTGGAAGGTCAGGTGGTGCTGGTCGGCTATGGCCGGGTGGGTAAACGTATTGCGCAGTCGCTCGAAGCCTCGGCCATTCCGTTTGTGGTTGCCGAACAAAACCGGGAACTGGTAGAAAAACTGCGCAAGCGTGGTCAACCAGCCGTTTCCGGTGATGCTGCCGACCCCATGGTGTTAGTCCAGGCGCACATTGCCAATGCCGCCATGCTGATTATTGCCACGCCGGACTCCATGAACATACGCAAGATGGTAGACATTGCCAAACAATTGAAACCGGATATCGAGGTGGTGATTCGTACGCACCATGAAGATGAATACCAGCGCCTGCAAAAAGAGCTGGGGGAAGCGGTATTTTTTGGGGAAGAAGAGCTGGCCAAAGGCATGTCCGCCCATGTCTTGCAGCGATTTGAGCGACATATCCTGTAAACAACAAAGGCTACATAAGTAGCCTTTGTTGTTTATACGCTGCACACATTATTATCGCGATGAATGGATGATCGTAGATACGTATCGTTACATTTATACCTGATCAAAACACAGTACAATCTTGTCAGACAAGAATAACGATATCAATATTGCAATTTATGACATCCTCTCCCCGAATTTCGAATGCCAGTTTCTGGTTGATGTGCTGCGCCAGCCTGATGCTCGCAGCATGCTCATCTGGAAACCAGGACAACAAACCGCCTAAAAAGACCCCTGAGGTTGGCGTCGTGACCGTAGAACAAGCGAGCCAGCCGATTGTGGCCGACCTGCCTGGCCGTACCAGTCCATTCCTGATTTCTGAAGTGCGGCCACAAGTGAGTGGCATTATCCGCCAACGTGCATTCACCGAGGGGGCACTGGTCAAGGCTGGTGATTTGCTCTACCAGATTGAGCCAGCCCCTTACCAGGCCAGTTACCAAAGCGCTGCAGCGGCATTACAAAAAACCGAAGCAACCCTGACCACGCTCAAACTCAAAGCGGACCGCTACAAAGAACTGGTCAAAATCAACGCCATCAGCCGACAGGACAACGACGACGCACAAGCCGCCCTGCTGCAAGGGGAAGCAGATGTCGCCTCAGCCAGGGCAGCGCTTTCGACTGCAAAAATCAACCTGGACTTCACCCGCGTCGTGTCCCCTATTACAGGTTATGTGTCTACGTCGGTTGTCACACCAGGTGCCCTGGTCACGGCTGAGCAAACCACCGCCCTCACCACAGTACAGCAACTGGATCCGATTTATGTGGATGTGATCCAGTCCAGCAGCGATTTGCTTAAACTGAAGCGAGACATTGCCAGCGGCAAACTGAGCACCACGGCTCAGAAAGAAATCCCGGTCCGCGTCGTGCTTGAGGACGGATCCACCTACGCCCATGCCGGAAAACTCAAGTTCAATGGCATCAGCGTCAACACGGCTTCTGGCGCGGTCACCTTGCGTGCCGTGGTGCCCAACCCGGAGGGCGTACTGTTGCCCGGGATGTATGTACACGCATTGATCGACGTCGCCGAAGACAAAACAGCGATCCTGGTTCCGCAACGCGCCGTGACCAGGAATACACGCGGAGAACCCATGGTGTTAGTGGTGGATGATGCGCAAAAGGTGGTACAACAACCCATAGAAACCAGCGGTACCCAAGGTGAGCAGTGGCGTGTCACCAAAGGCTTAAAGGCTGGTGACCGTGTCATCATGGACGGCATACAGGCCATTAATGTAGGCAGTGAAGTGAAGCCGGTGCCCTTTGTGGCAACAGCCAGCACCGCCGAAACATCTGCGGCCCCGGCAAAATCACCTACAGTGAACCCGGCCCGCTAACGCGAAGAGATTTTATTTATGGCGTACTTTTTTATTCAGCGCCCGATCTTTGCCTGGGTGATTGCGATTGTCATTATGCTGGCAGGCATAGGGGCCATCAAATGGCTACCCCTTGAGCAATACCCGGATATCGCGCCCCCTCGCGTCTCGATCAATGCCAACTATACCGGTGCCGCTGCCGACACCATTGAAAACTCGGTCACCCAGGTGATTGAGCAGTACATGAAAGGCATTGATAA
>DATMSK010000108.1:0-6006 GCA_035565395.1 Methylophilus sp.
CAGGTAATGGGTCGAATCTTCAATATCCGTATTAGCCAGCGCAGCAACTGCCTCTGCTTCCGACAAGCTATCTGCCCGCGTCTGGGCCTGGCACAACTGATGCATTAACCTCAAACGCTGTTCATAAGTCATTTCCATAATGATTCCTTCAATATCATTGTGCTAATCAAATTCTGGCAAAGCTTCCAGCTTTTCCTGTATATCCAGCCATTGCATTTCAACCGCATCCAGTTGTTTTTGATTTTGCGCCTGGGCGATGAGCAATGCCTGCAATGCTTCGCGATGCTCGGCATTATAAATTTCACTGTCAGCCAAGCGGTCTTCTAACACCTGTTTTTCTTGCTCCAGTTGGGCCAACTGGTTTTCAAGTGAGGTCAATGACTTGAGCAAAGGCCTACGCTCAGCCAACCGCGCCTGCCTTTCTGCCTTTTGTTGATGATAGCTGTTTTGCTTAGGCGCAATAGGCTCGCTGGATGCGTTCTCTGTCTGCACGGCTTGCATCAAGAACTGCTTGTAATCTTCCAGATCTCCATCAAACACTGTCGCTTGACCTGCGGCCACCAGCACAAATTTCTCGCAACAGGTTGCCAGTAGCGTACGGTCATGCGACACCATCACCATGCCTCCTTCATACGCCTGCAACGCCATGGACAAGGCATGACGCATTTCAATATCCAGGTGATTGGTCGGTTCATCCAGCAAAATCAAGTTGGGGCGCTGCCAAATCAACATGGCTAATGCCAGGCGAGACTTTTCGCCACCAGAAAATGGTCCGCAAGGCGTCTTGGCCATTTCGCCCCTGAAATCAAAACTACCCAGGAAATCAAGCAACTCTTGCTCCCTGGTCAAAGGGTCCAGCCGTTGCAAATGCTGCAATGGCGAGTCACTGGCTATGAGTTGCTCCAGTTGATGCTGTGCAAAATAGCCAATCCGCAAATCCTTGCCTTCCACGCGTTCACCTGCCAGCAAGGTGGCAGAATCGGCCAGCGCTTTTATCAGGGTAGATTTACCCGCCCCGTTCTTGCCTAATAAGCCTATACGTTCCCCTGGGCGTATCGCCAGGTGTACCAACTTGACCAGGGGCTTATCCGTGTAACCAAGCGACGCATGATTCATCACCAGCAATGGGTCTGGTGATGCGCCAGTATCCCGGAAGCCAAAACTAAACGGCGAATCTACATGCGCGGCACTTATGCGCTCCATGCGTTCCAAAGCCTTGATCCGGCTTTGCGCCTGACGCGCCTTGGTCGCCTGGGCGCGAAAACGGTCAATATACTTTTGCAGATGCGCAATCTGTTGCTGCTGCTTCTGGTAACTGGCTTGCTGCAAGGTCAGTTTTTCAGCACGCTGCCGTTCAAAATCACTATATCCACCACGGTATAAAGTCAGTTGTTGCTGCTCGATATGCAAAATGTGGTTGACCGTGTTATCCAAGAACTCGCGGTCATGCGAAATGAGCAGCAAAGTGCCGCGGTAGGCGTTTAACCAGCCTTCGAGCCAAATCACTGCCTCAATATCCAAGTGGTTGGTCGGCTCATCCAGCAGGAGCAAATCAGAACGGCACATCAAGGCACGCGCCAGATTTAAACGCATGCGCCAACCACCAGAAAAGTCACTGACAGGTTGGCTTAATTGCGACTGGGAAAACCCCAAGCCAGCCAGCAAGGCACTGGCCCTGGCTTCCGCACTATACCCATCAATATCGGCCAATCGCTGATGCCACTCCGCCAGTTGCAGCGGATCCTGATGCTCATTGGCAAGGTTTGTTTGCAACAGGCGTAACTCTTCGTCGCCATCCAGTGTGTATTCAAGAGCAGACTGTGCCAGCGCAGGCGTTTCTTGCGCCACATGTGCGATCACCCATTGAGGCGGCATCAACAACTCACCTTCATCGGCGACCAACTCACCACGCAACAAGGCAAACAAGGTGGATTTTCCCGCGCCATTTGCACCGGTGAGGCCAACGCGGTGACCCGGATGCAACTGAAAACTAGCATGTTCAACCAGTGCTTTACCCGCCCTGGAAAATGTCAGTTGCTTAAACTGAATCACTGGTCATCACTTTCATTTAAACCGCAAATTGCAAAAGAGTGGCATTTTAAACGAATCATTCATGCTCCGGCTGAATAATTCGGCGACAACTGTGCGCTTCTACTGCGGTGACGCAACTGTTTTCAAGTAAAATAGTCAGTTAAACAATAACACCGTCGCCTCTGCTTAACGCCCTTATGCCTCTGCAAAAAATCAAACGCTGGCTGGTTTCATTCCTGATTGTCATTTTTGTCCTATTGGCAGGCATTATTGGCGTCATTCAATTCTATGTTTTTCCACACATTGACGAATACCGTGGAAAAATTGAGCAGGCACTTACTGAGTCACTCAAGCAACAGGTGACCATCGCCCATATTGCGATCCGTTGGCGCGGCCTGGCGCCACAAGTCACGCTGGGCAAGGTCACCCTGTTTGATACCCAGCACCGCCCGGCGCTTGAACTCTCCAAAGTGACCACGCGCCTTTCCTGGAGCAGCCTGGTTACGCTGTCACCCGCACTGGTCAGCCTCAGCATCGATGCCCCCAACCTGGTGGTGCGGCGAACAGCCGACGGCGAATTATTCCTGGCCGGCATGTCCATGTCCAGACAAGGGAATCCAGCATTCACCAACTGGCTATTGGCGCAACGGCGCATCAAGGTATCAAACGCGACCGTCACCTGGTTAGATGAAAAAAGACAAGCACCGCCTTTATTGCTCGAAGACCTGAATATTGAAATCCTGACGCCGGTCTGGCAACGCTTGCTGAACCGGCACAGTATCCACATTGACACCCGCGTTTCAACCGGCACCCAGCAAAGAATTACACTGGAATCTGTCGTTGTGGGCAGCGATGTCGCCAAACCGGAGGAATGGCATGGCGAGATCTCATTACGCCTGCCCGACACAGATATGGCAGCCTGGGGCCCATGGCTGGACCTTCCTGTAAAAGTGAAAGCTGGCAAAGGCAACCTGACGACAACCATGGCATTTGATACCATGCAATTGCAACGCTTGGCTGCACAGCTGCAACTCAAGGATCTGGCGGTGACGCCTGCCAATGAAACACAGACGTTTGTGGCAAAAACCATGTCCGGTGAACTCCGCTGGCAACGCGTTGAACAACGCTTTATGCTCACACTCAAGCATTTCTCAGCCGATATCCAGCCAGGACTATTGCTGGAAGACACAAATGGCGAACTACAATGGGATAGCCATGGCCATGAAGGCGTGCTGACCACAAAAAAATTCAGCCTGGCGCAAGGTAACCTGTTTGCCCAATGGCTCCCCCCTACATCGGCAGCGGCACGATACCTTGAAAACATGGCGCCTGCCGGCAATGCTTCGCGTATCAAGGCTCGCTGGTTATACCAGCAGGATCAATGGCGTGATTATGCGCTAGATGCCTCTTTCAGCGGGCTTCAGAGCAAAGCCTACGACAACATTCCCGGCCTGGATAACTGGTCCGGTCAACTCTCTGTCCGGCCAAATACAGGCAGCATTGAACTGGATACCAGCAAAGCCAGTATTGAACTGGCGGGGCTGTTACGCTGGCCATTACCAATCGACCGCTTGCAAGGTGAAATCGAATGGAACCATAACGGGCAGAAAACATTAATTAGCACACGCGATCTCACCTTTAGCAACCAGCACCTGGCCTTGCGTACCAATCTGGAATACCAACTCGGTGCAGCCGGTGGCGATACCATCCAACTGCAAAGCCAGATTGAGCGCGGGGATGCCAAGTTCGCACCGTTTTACTACCCACTGATTCTCGGCGAAACAACGCTCCACTGGCTGGATACCTCTATCCTAAGCGGCCAAGTGAAGCGTGGGGAAGTCATTGTCAAAGGCAAGGTAAAAGATTTTCCTTACGTCAATGAAGCACATCAATCAGACCCTTCTCTCGGCCTGTTCCGTGTCACGGCACAAGTGGATCAAGCCAGCCTGGAATATGGTACCGGCTGGCCGGTGATCCAGAATATCGACGCATTGCTCAAATTTGAGGGCAAGCGTATGGATATTACGGTTAAAAACGGCACCACGGTTGGCCAGCATATTACGCAGGCCCAGGTGGAGATTCCGAGGCTGGATGCAGATTGGCCCATGCTGAATATCAAATCTGCCGCGACCGGGACTCTTGAGCAAGGTATCAAGTTCGTAAATACCAGCCCGGTGCGAGAAGTCACCATGGGCTTTACCGATTATGTGAAAGCCAACGGCAAGGCCGAGCTCAAACTGGCGTTGCAAGTGCCATTGAATGATGTGGATGCCAGCCAGTTCCAGGGCGACTACAACATTAAAAACGGGCACATTGCCGCCAACCCGCAAATTGCCATGCCTGAAATGAGCAACATCAACGGCCATTTGAAATTCAATGAAAAAGGACTACAAGCGCAAGGCATTCAACTATCCATGTTTGATAACCCGGCCAGTATCAGCCTCAGTACACGTCCTGACAAGTCTGTCATCATCCAGGGCAGTGGCCGCATCACGGATGCCGCCCTCCGCAAGCTGGATAACAACCCTATCACCAGGGCATTACATGGCACCACTGACTGGAAGAGCAATTTACTGATTCAAGCGCCTAATATCCGGCTGGATATCCGTTCGCAATTGATAGGCATGGCAATTAACCTGCCTGAACCAGCTAAAAAAAGCGTGGAGACTGCTGCCAACCTGAGCATCAGGTTACGCCAGGAAAGCAACCAGCCCGATAAAATTGCCATTCACTATAACGACTGGATTCATGCCAACTTTTTCCGCGACCCTAATAACCAGACCAAGCCCATCAGTGCGGGTGAAATTGCCATCAACACCCCGCCTCGCTTACCTTCCGGTGAGGGCATCAACTTACGGGCAGACTTTCAAAAGCTGGATGTCGATGAATGGCTGGCCTACCTGAACCAGGGTGGTGACAATCAAGCCTCTGCGTCCTCCTCACTGGCGTTAAATCAAATTGAGTTGACTGCAGCGACCTTGCATGTGTTTGACCGCAACTTGCATCAAATCAAGTTGAATATTTCACCTGAAAGTGAACGCCTGAAACTGGCGATCCAGAGCCAGGAACTGGCAGGTGACGCAGACTGGCTGCCCGGCAAACCAAGCAAGCTGGTCGCAAAATTGAGTTATCTGCGCATCCCGCGCACCATGGATACTGACAATCCCCAGAATCCGGCGGAAGTCCGCCGGTTGGATCTAACTTATCCAGAAGTCGACATCACGGCGCAGGACTTCCAGTTCGGCGAAAAACAACTTGGCAGTCTGGACCTGAAGGCTTTCAATAGCGGTGAAAGCTGGGTGATCCAACGTATGAACCTCACCAATCCTGATAGCCAGCTCACGGCGGATGGCACCTGGCGTAATTCGGTACGTAATCCGCAAACACAGCTCAAGTTCAACCTGACCTCCAGCAACCTGGGCAAAACACTGCAACGCTTCCAGCCTGGTGGTGAAATGGTCAAAGGGGGCACGGGCAATATGAGTGGCCAACTGGGCTGGCCAGGCAGCCCGCACGAATTTGCCGTAGAGCGGCTGGATGGCAACTTTACCATGCAGCTGGAAAAGGGCCAGATCCTCAAAGTCCAGCCTGGCGTAGGCCGCCTGCTAGGGCTGTTGAGCTTGCAGAGTTTGCCACGCCGCTTGACGCTGGATTTCCGCGACCTGTTTAGTGAAGGCTTTGCGTTTGACAAGATCACCTCTACCGCAAATATTAGGGATGGCATTTTGCGCAGTGACGACCTGTTTATGACCGGCCCCGCAGCAGAGGCGCGCATCAAGGGCGAAACCAATTTAAAAACAGAAACACAACGCTTGCGCGTGAAAGTGGTGCCGCATATCAGTGATTCCGTATCCTTGGCAGCGCTGGCAGGCGGACCGATTGTCGGCGTGGCCGCCTTTGTTGCACAAAAGCTGCTCAAAGACCCGCTTAACAAAATCAGTGCCAGTGAGTATATGATTACAGGCACCTGGGACA
>DATMSK010000109.1:0-7108 GCA_035565395.1 Methylophilus sp.
GGCGGGCAGCGTCTCGACCTGGCTTTGCAGCAAATGTTGCCTGATCATTCCCGCAGCCGTTTGCAGGCATGGATCAAAGAGGAACTGGTCTTGCTGGATGGCAAGGTGACCACTGCCAAAACCAAAGTATGGGGTGGTGAAAAGCTCGATATTACTCCGCCTAAAAATGCGCAGGAAAATGCTTTTGAGCCAGAAGATATCCCGCTGGATGTGGTCTATGAAGACGATGCATTGATCATTATTAATAAACCTGCCGGCCTGGTCGTGCATCCGGCTGCGGGGAACTGGAGTGGTACGCTACTCAATGCCTTATTATTTCACTGGCCATTGCTCAAGGATGTTCCGCGCGCTGGCATTGTGCACCGGTTGGATAAAGACACCAGTGGTTTGCTGGTGGTGGCTAAAACACTGGAAGCGCAAACCAGCCTGGTGCGTCAACTGCAAGCACGTACGGTCAAGCGTGAATACCGCGCCATTGTCTGGGGGCAATTGTGGCGTAATGGCAAGGTGGATCAACCCATCGGCCGTCATCCGCATCAACGCGTCAAAATGGCGGTCGTCCGTCGCGGCAAGCCAGCGGTAACGCATTACGAAATCCTTGAACGTTTTGGCACCAATACCTATCTGCGCTGTAATCTGGAAACCGGCCGTACGCACCAGATCCGTGTACATTTGCAGCATCTAAAAGCGCCTATGGTGGGCGATCCACTCTACGGTATCGGCAATATTATCCCGCACAAGATGATGACGCCCGAGTTGCGTGAGGTGATTGGTAACTTTAAACGCCAGGCACTGCATGCGATCAAACTGGGGTTGATTCACCCGGTGACAAATGAGCCCATGGAGTGGCAGATCGAACTGGCAGACGATATGCGTGAGTTACTGGAAGCCATGCGTGTGACTGAGCCAGTAGAAGAAGTGCCGTTGGTTGATTTCAATGTCGATGAGAATGGCCTGTTTGTGGGTGACGACGATGAAGACTGGGGCGACGATGAGTTTGATGAAGAGTTGGATGCTGACCTTGAGGATGAGGCTTGGGAAGATGAAGAATAATCATGGCTAATTTGCCATTGATCATTCCTGAATGGCCTGCGCCTGCCAACGTGAAGGCATTTCAAACCACGCGTCATGGTGGCGTGAGCACTGGCGTCTATGCCAGCCTTAATCTGGGTGACCATGTCAAAGACTCGCCGCAGCATGTGGCTGCCAACCGGCAATTGCTCAGTGCATATATGCCTAGCGAACCGGTATGGCTGAATCAGGTGCACGGTGTGCGCGTGATTGATGCCGCTTTATCCTCTTGCCTGGAAAGTGCCGATGCCAGCTTTACCAACGGCAAGCAGGTGGTTTGCGTCACCATGACCGCAGACTGTCTACCCGTGTTGTTGTGTGACCAGGCCGGCACTGCCATTGCGGCTATTCATGCTGGCTGGCGCAGTTTGTGTGATGGTGTCATTGAAGAAGCAGTGACTGCCATGACCGTGTCCCCCAGTGAACTTATGGCCTGGCTGGGGCCTGCGATTGGTCCGGATGCGTTTGAAGTCGGCAGTGAAGTGCGGGCGCAGTTTATGGCGCAGGATATGCAGGCTGAGTCTGCATTCAAGCCCAAAGGGAATAAGTGGTTGGGTGACTTATATGCTATCGCCCGGCAGCGCTTACAAACGCTAGGCGTCACACAGGTGTATGGCGGCAGGCGTTGCACCTATAGTGAGCCGGAAACCTTTTTTAGCTTCCGCCGCGATGGTGATACTGGCCGTATGGGTACATTTATCTGGTTGGAATAAATACATGCTGGCAAAGTGGCGTCGGTGACAATATCAATAAAAACGATTTTTTATGAAACAGCATTTGATTTTTGATCTGGATGGGACGCTGATTGATTCTGCGCCCAGTATTCTAGAGTGTTTTGGCCTGGCGTTCAGCACGACTAACACGCCGCTAGCTGCACGTTTGACGCATGATGTGATCGGCCCGCCATTGATGGAAACGCTCAAGCGGCTTTCCGGCAGTGAAGATAGTGCATTGCTAAATGCACTGGCAGCAGCGTTTAAACAGCATTACGATACGACGGGTTGTTTGCAGTCGGTCGTGTTTGAGGGTGTAAACACCATGCTGCAAGCGCTGAAAGATAGTGGCTATCAGCTTTATATTGCTACCAACAAGCGCTTTTATCCGACAGATAAAATCATGGCTCATCTGGGTTGGCAGGCGTTTTTCGATGGCGTTTATGCCTTGGATTATTTTAATCCGCCGCTTAAAACCAAAGCCGAGATGATCGGGCGCGTAGTTGCCGATAACGGCCTGGCGATACAGGATTGTTTGTATATTGGTGATCGCCTCGAGGATGGGCTGTCGGCAGATGCTAACCAGATGGATTTTGCACTGGTCAGTTGGGGGTACGCAGGTGATGTAGGTTCGCGCAAAGTTCACTGGCATAGCTGTGCACAGGTGCAAGCGTTACCTGCTCTGGTTGCAACGCTATAATATTGTATGCTCAAGCATTTACGTATTCGCCGCCATCCGGCAACGTCAGGCAAGGTATTTGACCAGCCACTGAGCGGTAAACGTGCATGGCCAATGCTTTTGCTGGCAACGGCCTTGGTTGCGTTAATCGCTATCGGCATTTATGTGGATTGGGATGCGCGCGTGCTGACTGGCGTGGCACTTTTGGTCGGCTTGGTGTCCGGGTTATTTGTTTGGTTAATCGGCGTGATTGGGCTAGTGCCATTGATTGGCCCAATGATTGTCAAAGTGTTGAGTTTGAGTTTTATCTGGCTACTTAATGCGCTGGGCTATTTGGTGTCATATATCGCGATCCGTCGCGGTTATTCGCGTGACGTACTGACTTATCGAGGGCTGACAATGGCCTTGCTTATCGGTATCGTCATTGGTTATATCGTGGCGCAGTTTATTTAATGATTCTTCCCTGGATATATCTTGTTTTTAAAGCATAACTGTTTGTTTATGCTTTGTTTTTTTGATAACTCACGTATAATGCGCGCCTTCGCGCAATAAACACCGCATGACTGCCTTGAACACACTATTCTCTGACATTTCTCCTTTCACTGGCATGGTGCTGGCCTGCCTGCTTGGAGGAGTCTTGAGCGTTTGTGTCGCTGCTTTGTTTGCGCTCAATGCCAAAAAACATTGGGTCCCTTTGCTGGTGAGTTATGCGATTGGTGCTTTGCTGGCAGCCGTATTCCTTGAGATTTTGCCGCATGCAATTGAAACCAGTCCTAACATAGAGGCGATGACCGCCACCATGCTGTTTGGCGTACTGCTATTTTTTACACTGGAAAAGCTGGTGTTATGGCGCCATTGCCACGGTGAACACTGTGAAATGCATGCCATGCATGATGAGGCGCATTGCCCTGAATTACATCCTGAGCAGCAGGGCAGCAAGAAGCCACAAGGTGCGATCAAATTCAAGTTGCCACAAGCTCAGCCAGCGCAGGTCGTCGGACATCATCATGCCCATGCCCACGATGGCGGACGTAGTGGCTTGATGATTATGGTGGGTGATACCTTCCACAATTTTGTCGACGGTATCCTGATTTGTGCAGCGTTTATGGTCGATATGCAAGTCGGGTTGGTGACTGCACTGGCGATTATTGCGCATGAAATTCCACAAGAGGTGGGTGATTTCCTGATTTTGCTGCATTCCGGCTACAGCAAGAAAAAAGCATTCTTGTTTAATATTGCATCTAGTCTGGCCACACTGGCGGGTGGGCTGATTGCTTATCTGGGACTTAATCTGGTCGAGCATTGGGTGCCGTATATTTTGAGCCTGGCCGCAGCGAGTATGTTGTATGTGGCGGTGGCCGACTTGATTCCTGGGTTGCATAAACGTACGGCGTTACGCGATACCTTGAGTCAGTTATTATTAATTGTGTTAGGCGTCGCTTCTGTCGCCGTCACCAAGTGGTTGGTAGAAGGTTAAGAGAGAGTCGTTATGCAAAGTTCGCCTAAAGTCGGTTTTGTCTCGCTGGGTTGCCCGAAAGCAGGGTCTGACTCCGAGCGCATTTTGACCCAGTTGCGTGCCGAGGGCTATGAAATCAGTAATAGCTACGAGCAGTCTGACCTGGTGGTGGTCAATACCTGTGGCTTTATTGATTCGGCGGTGCAGGAGTCACTGGATGCAATTGGCGAAGCGCTCAATAAGAATGGCAAGGTCATCGTCACTGGTTGTCTGGGCGCTAAAAAGGATGTCGTGACAGGTGCACATCCCAGTGTACTCGCTGTAACAGGACCACATGCGCTGGAAGAAGTCATGGGGCATGTACACACGCATTTGCCCAAGCCGCATGATCCATATACCGACCTGGTGCCGCCGCAAGGCATCCGCCTGACGCCCAAACACTATGCTTACCTCAAGATTTCTGAAGGCTGTAACCACCGTTGTAGCTTCTGCATTATTCCTAGCATGCGTGGTGACCTCGTCAGCCGCCCGATTGGCGATGTCATGAATGAAGCGGAAAGCCTGGTCAATGCCGGCGTGTCTGAAATTCTGGTGATCTCACAGGATACCTCGGCTTATGGCGTGGATATGAAATTCCGTAAGGGTTTCTGGAATGGTCGTCCAATCAAAACGCATATGACCGAGCTGAGCAAGTCTCTGGGCGAGTTGGGCGTTTGGGTGCGTTTGCATTACGTATACCCATACCCACATGTAGATGATGTCATTCCACTGATGGCAGAAGGCGCGATTTTGCCTTACCTGGACGTGCCATTGCAGCATGCCAGCCCGCGTATCCTCAAATCGATGAAACGACCTGCCAGCAGTGAAAACAATCTGGCACGTATCAAAGCTTGGCGTGATATTTGTCCTGAGATTACGATCCGCAGTACATTTATCGTTGGCTTCCCTGGTGAAACTGAAGACGATTTCAACATGCTGCTCGACTTTATGGAAGAGGCCCAGCTGGACCGCGTCGGGTGTTTTGCTTACTCAGCCGTAGATGGCGCGGCTGCAAATGCCTTGCCTGATCAAGTGGCAGAAGAGGTTAAAAAAGAACGTTTAAGCCGTTTTATGGAAGTGCAGGAGCGTATCAGTGCTGCCAAAGTCGCTGCAAAAGTGGGAAGCCTGCAAACAGTACTGGTGGACGAGTTAACAGAAGATGAAGATGGTAACGTGATTGCCATTGCCCGTACCAAAGGCGATGCTCCAGAAATTGATGGGATTGTTTACCTGCAGGATGCCGAGGGCCTGAATCCTGGCGATTTTGTCGATGTGCAGATTGTGGATTCGCAAGGCCACGACTTGATCGGTGCGCCGCCTGAGTTTTAATTTCTATGTCTAATAATAAAAAATGTCGCTATCGCGGCATTTTTTATTATTAGTGTCGCTTAGACGCTCACAGCCGGTCGTTCAAAATCGGCGCGTTCGGCAAAGGCATCTAGCGTATATGGGCAGCGCTTAAGTTTTTGTTGAGTTGATTTGCGTTTATTGCCTTGAGATAAGTTTACGTAAGGCGTCTGGCTCAGGCGAACATAACCTGATTGCAGGAGCTTGCTGGCAGTAGTCTCAAACTGACTCAGCGGGTTATCCATGTTTTGTAGGGTAATGCCTAGCTTATGTACGGCAATGACATGGTAAATCGTGCTGGTTTGGCCAGATACGGCCGGTTTGCCATAAAGCTCGCCGACATGAATCTCTATGTTGGAGGATGAGGGGTGCGACATGCCTGCATCATAGCGTGTTTGGGGGCGGGCTTCAATCAGGCAAAGTGTCTTTTACATCAAGCTAGGAATAGGGCAGGAGTGAGCATGACATGTTAAAATAGCAGGCTTGAGTGTTCAGAGAGTCATCATGTCACAAGCTGTTAAAACCCGTTTTGCACCAAGCCCTACCGGATATCTTCATATTGGTGGCGCGCGCACTGCCTTGTTTTCTTGGGCTTATGCTAAGCGTCATGGCGGCAAGTTTATCCTACGTATTGAAGATACCGATGTTGCTCGTTCGACGCCAGAAGCGGTACAGGCTATTCTGGATGGGATGGCCTGGTTGCAGCTGGATCATGATGAAGGCCCGTTTTACCAGATGCAGCGCATGGACACTTACAAAAAGATCATCCAGAAAATGCTGGATGAAGGTCATGCCTACTATTGCTATTGCAGCAAAGAAGAACTGGACGCCTTGCGAGAAAGTCAGATGCAGCAAGGCCTGAAGCCGCGTTATGATGGCCGCTGGCGCCCTGAGTCTGGCAAGGTCTTGCCAGAGCCACCTAAAGATGTGCCTCCAGTGGTACGCTTTAAAAATCCGACAGATGGCGTAGTGGCCTGGGACGATATGGTCAAAGGCCGTATCGAGATCGCCAACGCTGAACTGGATGACCTGATTATTGCCCGTGCCGATGGTACGCCCACTTATAACTTCTGCGTGGTGGTTGATGATTGGGAAATGGGGGTGACGCAGGTCATCCGTGGCGATGACCATGTGAATAACACGCCGCGCCAGATCAATATGCTGCAAGCCTTGGGTGCGCAAGTGCCGCAATATGCCCATTTGTCCATGATTCTTGGCGATGATGGCCAAAAGTTATCCAAGCGCCATGGCGCCGTGAGTGTGATGCAATATCATGAAGATGGTTACCTGCGTGAGGCGGTCCTCAATTACCTGGCGCGCTTAGGCTGGTCACATGGTGATGATGAAGTATTCAGCATGGAGCAGTTCTGTGAGTGGTTTGACCTCGACCATATCACGCCATCGGCGGCGCAGTTTAATACCGAGAAACTGAACTGGCTTAACGCGCATTATATTAAAACCTTGCCATTGGAGCGCATTGCTGACGAAGTCAAGCCGCGTCTGGCTGCGCTAGGCATCACCGAAATACAGTCGCCGGACTTGCTGGCGGTATTAAATCTGTATCGCGAGCGTGCCAACAACCTCAATCAGCTGGCGAAAGAAATTGCGTTCTTCTACCAGATGCCTGCGATCAATGAAGCAGATGCCGTTAAACACATCCAGGAAGAAACCGCTGCGTATATCGAAAGTTTTTTGCAAAAGACTCAAGATTCGGACTGGGCTGCCGATAAATTACACGATGCGCTAAATCAGGTCGTGGCTGAGCAACAAATTAAATTCCCCAGACTGGCCATGCCTTTAAGG
>DATMSK010000110.1:0-4315 GCA_035565395.1 Methylophilus sp.
TCCCAGATCCTGCTTTATAGCTCTACTGGTTTACGCTTCCCCTTTATTTTTGGCTTGAGCGCGTCAACCCAGGTCGACTATAACTATGATAGCCGCCCGGTAGATGATCGTGTGAAAGGCGATACACGCGCCCTATTTACACTTGGCTATAGCTGGAAGTGACGTCAAATTGCACAACATTTAGCCGCGGGTGCCTTAAATGTTAAAATGACGGCTTGTTTGCGTGAGCGTGACTGAGTCTGCACGCAATACGGGTACGGCACAGGACATTGATACCGTATTTTTGAGTTTGAAGATGGAGCGAAAATATGGCGATACAATGGTTTCCGGGGCATATGACCTCTGCCCGTAAAAAGGCAGAGGAAACACTGGAGCATATCGATGTCGTGATTGAGGTACTGGATGCGCGCGTCCCTGCCGCCAGCCACAACCCGATGATTGAGGAAATGCGCAACTTCCGCCAGCGCCCCAACCTTAAAATTCTCAACAAGGCGGATTTGGCCGACCCACAAGTCACGCAGGCCTGGTTGAATTACTTTAACAACCAACCCAATACCAAAGCTGTCGCCCTCTCCTGCAAAAAGCCTGGTGATGCAAAAAAAATCCCCGGCTTGTGTCGCCAACTGGCACCTCACCGCGGCACGCCGCTAAAGCCATTGCGCATGATGATCATGGGCATTCCCAACGTCGGCAAGTCCACCCTGATGAACGCTTTGCTTAATCGCCGGGCAGCCAAGGTAGGTGATGAACCAGCCGTGACAAAAAGTCAGCAACGGTTTGAACTCAGTGACAGCCTGAATATCACGGATACGCCAGGCATGATGTGGCCGAAGATTGAACATGAATCAGATGGTTATATGCTGGCCGCCAGCCATGCCATTGGCCGCAACGCCGTGATTGATGAAGATGTGGCCGAGTTTCTTGGCAATCTGTTGTTAAAACAATATCCTGCGCTCATGAATACACGTTACAAGCTGGATGTCATGAAGCTGGACGTTGCCAGCATAGACGGGATTGACTTGCTACAAGCCATCGCCAAACGCCGCAGCTACAAACGTACTGATGGTCATTGGGATATGGAGCGTACGGCGATGGCCTTGCTGACTGACTATAGGAGCGGAGCGATTGGGCGGGTAAGCCTGGAGTCCCCGCAGAGCCGCGCTGAGATGCTGGCGCTTGCTGCAGAAAATATGGACAAGCACGCGAGTGAAGCACCAACAAAAGCAGAAACTGATGCGCTATAAGTGATTCAGGCTACGCCAGTAAGCTGGCATGCCGTTTTGCAGGCTTCCCCTCTTCCGTCGGGGTAGGCTGTGACTGGCCAACATTGCTAATAATACGGTTACGGCCATTTTGCTTGGCTTTATACAGGTTTTGATCGGCAGCCGAGAACAAGCTCTCCAGCAGGTAGCCAACGGTTTCTGAACTCACCGCACCGACACTGACCGTACACTTGATGGCTTGTGTCTCGCTACGCATACTTTCCACGCCAGCAATGCTAACCGGGGTCACCTCAATAATACGGCGGATACGCTCCGCCAATATCATCGCCTCTTGTTCGCCAGTATTTGGCATCAGGACACAAAACTCCTCACCGCCATAGCGCCCAATTACATCCCCACCTCTTAATGCGGCACGTATGGTGCCCGCACAAGACTTGAGCACCACATCTCCGACCAGATGCCCATACACATCATTCACTTTCTTGAAGTAATCCAGGTCTACCATCAGCATCCCCATGGGTAACCGGAGCCGTTGCGAAACCGCCTGCATACGTGCAGCCGCCTCTTGCAAACCTCTGCGGTTCAACACGCCGGTCAGGCCATCCAGCGTCGCAATGGCTTGCAGGCCAGCTTGAGCACGCGCATGCATCACCAGTAACAACAAACTGGTCACTGACAGCATCACCAGCATGATGGCTGTCGTCATATAGGCATGCACAGACCAATCCGGGAATGTGTGCAAGGCATTGTCATCCGTTAACATCACTTTTACCGTAAGCAATGCCAACATCAAAGTGATCACGCCAAACAGGCTGCAGCACAACCAGAACACATGCGCCACAAAGTCTTTACCGTGCCCGACCAAACTGCGTGTGCAGTGGCCAAATACCCACATTAAAACGCCTAGATTGAAGAGTACTATCCATCTGTCTGGCATATAGGTATTCAGCATCACCGCATTGCCGGCGAGTGAAATGGTCACTACTAACAACGTGCGGTAGCGATAAACGCGATACCCTCTAAGCAAGCGTACGCCGTTGGCAAACAGGCTGATGCCAAGTGCAATGATTGTGACTGATGCCGCAGTGTAAACACTCTGCCGCCCATGTATAAAGGAAGTTTCTGAAACGTAGTACGCAGCCAGCCCCAAAGCAAAAACTAGCAATCCGCGCACCCAATGCATGATCAGGCTGCGTTGCTGATAGGCGCCAAAAATCAGCAAGACCAGAACCTGCGTTAAGGTAAGTCCAATTGATGATAGAATGACACTGTTGAGATCAAACACAGGGACGTACAAAGTTTGTTTACCTGAGAAACATATTACTATGGTTGAGCGACTATACCCATATAAATGAAGGGGTTAAATAGTCCATACAGGCTAATTCACCAACGCTTTGTTGTTTACCACATACCCTGAAGTCCCATGCAGCATCTTCTAAATCCTCCGCAACGCGAAGCTATCCATTACCTAGACGGTCCTTTACTCGTATTGGCTGGCGCCGGCAGTGGTAAAACGCGGGTGATTACACAAAAAATTGCCTACCTGATCAACCAGGCCGGTTATAAAGCCAACCAAATCGCGGCGATCACCTTTACCAATAAAGCCGCCCGCGAAATGCAGGAGCGTGTCACACCGCTACTTGAGGGCAAAAGTGGTAAAGGCTTAACTGTCACCACCTTTCACTCGCTTGGCCTGCAAATCCTGCGCCAGGAAGCTGCCCTGCTCGGCTATAAACCTCAGTTCTCCATCCTGGATGCTTCGGACAGTTTCAAAATCCTCAGCGACATTTTGGCAACCACAGACAAACAGTTGCTACGCAAAACCCAGTGGCAGATTTCCAGCTGGAAAAACGCGTTTGTGAACCCCGATCAAGCCAAATCACAAGCGGATGAAGAGCTCACACATGCCGCTGCCCGCGTTTACCAGCTTTACCAGCAAACCTTGCGCGCCTACCAGGCAGTTGATTTCGACGATCTGATCAAAGTCCCGGTAGAACTGTTTGATCAACATAGCGACATGCTGGACCGATGGCAGCGCAAACTGCACTACCTGCTGATTGACGAGTACCAGGATACCAACGCTTGCCAGTACAAACTGATTAAGCAACTCACCGGCCTGCGCGGCCAGTTTACCGCCGTAGGTGATGATGACCAGGCCATTTACGGCTGGCGTGGCGCCGACGTGGAAAACCTGCGCCAGCTCACCACAGACTTTTCAAAACTCAAAGTGATCAAGCTGGAGCAGAACTACCGCTCCACCGTGCGCATTTTGCGTGCAGCAAACCAGGTCATCGCCAACAATCCCAAGTTGTTTGAGAAAAAACTGTGGAGTGAACTGGGTACCGGCGACCTGCTGCATGTCACCGCCACCCAAAGCGAAGAGCACGAAGCAGAAACCGTGGTTATGAAGTTGCAGGCGCACAAATTTGAGCATCGCACGACCTACAAAGATTACGCGATCCTCTACCGCAGCAACCACCAGGCGCGCATTATTGAAAAATTTTTGCGCAACCATAAAATCCCCTACACCATCTCTGGTGGCTCCTCGTTTTTCGACAAAGCCGAAATCAAGGACATCATCAGCTACCTGCGCCTGGTCGCCAATGAAGATGATGATCCAGCGTTTATCCGCGCCGCCACCACGCCGAAAAAAGGCATCGGCAACACCACACTGGAGCGCCTGGGTGAATATGCCAGTGCACACAAAATGTCGCTGTTCGCCGCCGCATTTGAAGGCGGCTTTCAGCACGACGTCGGTGCCAAACAGCTCGAAGACCTGCTCACCTTCTGCCGTTATATCCAGACATTGCAGGGCCGCGCCGTTAAGGACCCAGCCAACGAAGTGCTCAATGACCTGCTAACCGCCATTCAATACGAAACCTATTTGTACGATGGCGAAGAAGCACGCGCTGCCGAAACACGCTGGGGCAACGTCATGGAGTTTGTCGCCTGGCTCAGCAAAAAAGGCGAAGGCTCTACGGAATACGGCAATGAATCTGACGGTAAAAACCTACTCGAACTCACGCAACTGGTCTCACTCATCACCATGCTAGAGGGCCGCGAAGACAGCGAGCCAGATGCCGTCAAACTCT